>WFZN01000023.1 GCA_015489555.1 Candidatus Dojkabacteria bacterium
TAGATAAACCCGTTAGAGTAATCTCACCAAAGGTTTTTATAGAAAAAGTACTCAAAAGTTTAAAGAAAGTGCATCCTAACAGTGAGGTCGTACTTGTCTCCCCAGACGTAGGGCAGTATAAGGTGTTAAGTAAAATATCAGAAGAACTTGGGCTGCCAGACCCTATTGTTATATTTAAAAAACGAAAAGATGCCTACACGGTAGAGCAGGTGTTATTGGGAGATCTTAACCTAAACGATAAGGTATGTTTAATAGTAGACGACATAACCTCCACAGGTTCAACACTTGTTGGCGCTGCAAATCTGCTAAGCAAGCACAAGCCAGCAGAGGTTTACGCATATGTAACGCATGGGTTTGTAGGGGAAAAAACTGTTGAAAAAATCAAAGGGTCCCCAATAAGAAGGTTGTTCGTGAGTAATAGTTTAGGGTTGGGGGAATCTAGCTTTTTGTCAAGCGGACTAGTGTTTTTAGATATAGAGGAGTTTGTGTCCAGTTCCCTTTAAAGTATTTCTTCGTTTTCCAGTATACTTCTGTACTTTCGGTTGTAATATTTATTTAAAAAAGGGAGTCCGAGCTTTATAAATACCCCATTCGCCCACCCCCAACTCCAAATATATTCGAGTAATTTTCTTCTTTCAGAGTAGCTAAGTAGCGCTCTAAGCCATCTTCTTATTTCTAACTTTACGCCGCTTCTGTCAATTACCTTGCCTACCCCGAAGTTCTCCTCGTGCTTAAAGCGAAAATAAACATCTACTAGTTGTTTATCGGGTAAGATGAAGAATTTGAAGAGCTCTCTTTTTGCGGTTTCTTTCATTAAAAATGGGGAAATCCAGTATTTTGTGTAAATATTCGCCACTTCTTGAGCTCCCTGTATTACGCCTTTTTGAAAGTCCTGAACAAATGTATTTATTTTCTCAACCTCTTCAGGTAGGTCTTCCCTTAAAGCCTTGCCGTTTTGGTAACCTCGGACGGACCCTTTATTAGATAGGGTTAGGAACTCTAGTAACCCGACACTCTCCCAAAATGGCCTATTTTCGGTCGGGTAACCTTCTTCCCTAACATCTATCAGAAAAGCTTCTTTTATTACGTTCGGCAGGCCATAAGAAGCAAAATGATCTAGGGCTAGGTAGAATCCGTATATTTTAAGATTAGGGAAAAGATACCCTAAAAACTTTTGGATAGATCCGCCATAACCAATGTCTGAGATGGCCACTCTTCCTTTAGTTGGGAAGCCTTTTGTTTTGAAATAACGTAAGGCTTCTTTCCGCTTTTGAGTTAAATCTTTTTTGAACATACGTCTAAAATAAGAGTCTCTGAAGAGAAGATGCATTCGTGAATCGTTGGCTGGATGATCTATTTTTTCATCCTTTGGCAAATTGTATTTCTGAAAAAGTTTCTCATATGGTTTTGTATCTATAGATAAACTTTTAAAGAGGTCTTGGAGGGATTGTCTTTTATAATGTGATACTGACCATAATTTTTGATCTATTTCTTTAAGGGAACCTTCTTCTAAAGAGGCCGCAAAGAGAGCCCGTCTACTTACTTCTAATAGTTTGGCTGTGGGGATTCCTTTATATTTGCTTAGGGTAGGAAAAATCTTGTCATGGATCTTTTTAAAAAAGGTTCCTTCGCGAGTAAAGTAATAGACTTTATCAAAGCTTAAAAGCCGTGTATATTCTATAATCCATAGGACAAAAGAGTAAAATACAGGAGATAGGCCCAATCCTAGTTTCTTAAAATGATTCTTTTCTTGTTTTGCCGCTGTATTTAGCACTTTGTTAACGGTATCTATATATTTTGTAAGCATCCCCTTGGCGCTTATAAAAGCAAATAAGTTGATGTCGCCCCATAAACGATTTAGCATGGTTTTGGCATGCCTTTTTAGTATAGTGTCTAAGAAGAGAAGGGAGCCTTCGGTATTTATTTCTGTTTGTTCTTCGGAGAGTATCTTTTCTAACAGCAGTTTTAGGTTATTTTTAGCTTTTGGAAAGTCCCCTACCGCCTTTCTTGTTAGGGCCGAGACAGATCTAAATGGAGGGATTTCGCTATAGCCCCCAGCTCGGTACACTACGTTTACTATGGTGTATATTTCGTTTAAAATTGTGTTTAAAGAATAGAGGGCCTGTGTCTCCATTAGTTGTGGTTTATTTACATTTTAGAAACAATTTTACTATTTCACGTACTTTCTTTGCCCTTCTCCTTATGGCACAATAGACTTTCTTTAACTTTCTGGTTGTAAATATTATAATCCAGCCGTGTTTACCTTTATTATCGATAACATCTCTTACTGGGTGTTGGGGGTTGTAGACAGTTTTAAAAAGCTGTTTACTTATAGGGAGGAAGTAATAGGACAATGGAGCCTGCACTGGCTTTGCATGGGCATTATTACGCTCTATTTTGTTGCTTCTGGTTTTGCCTTCTACTATTTCTTTTACGGCTTTCTCAAATTGTTCAAACGCTAGGGCGTCGGTCCGTTTTTTCATAAATTTTATGCCTTTTTGTGACATTTTCTTGCGTCGGGGAGGATTTTTAAGAAGTTCATATAAAGCATATGCGACTGATTCGGGGTCTGTTTTGGCTAGGGTGATTACGCCTTTTTCGTAATCGTAGAGATTGTTTTCTTTATATACTTCTACTACAGGTAATCCAGAGGCTAGCATTTCAAAGGGGATGCGTGATGGGTTCGAGTAGCTGATACATAGCCCCACCTCAGTTTGGTTATATAGTCTATTTAGTTCCTTCAGAGGAAGGATTCCTTTCTGTCTGATAAACGAAAGATGGGCAATGTTGGGGTCATAGGGGGCTCCAAATGCGTACACCTTCAAATCTGGTATTAGAGTTTTTAATATTTGTAACGCTTGTATCCCCAATATAGGTCCTCTCCTTGGTTTTTCTGGTTGGTAGATAAAAGCGATTGAGTTTTTTTCTCTCGGCAGATTCAATGGTTTATAGATGTTAAGGTCGGCTGTAAAGTCAAAATAATATGTATCTGCATTAAACTTATCTTGAAGGGTTTTTGCCAGCCATCTCCCAATCGTGATAATCTTGAGTCCATAACTGTAGGAATTTTCCGCAAAGTTATAGTAATCAGACATGGGATTAAAGTAAGCTTCGTAATCTTGTACAAAATAGGCCTTATGTTTGGCAAGGGGCTCAAACGCTACAGGTTTTGCTGACATCCAATAGGTGGCGAATAATAAGTCAACGGGTTCATCTAATTCCCATTTAAGTTTTACTTTAAAGTTTGTTGGATATCCCCAGTCATTCATTCTCTTTTTTAAAGTTACTTCGTTAACGTCGGGAAGGTCATGATAGAAATATTCGTATGGATTATACTGAAGATAAACGGATACATCATAGCCTCTCTCGGAGAGGTAGGAGGCATGTTTTAGGATGGTTCTATGTCCCCCAGATCCCCTAAGAAGGTCGGGGATGAACCAGGCTACTTTCTTTGCTTTTGCCACACTCGTATTCTTTTTATTTTAGTGACTTATCTTTTTGGATTAGCTCCCATATGGACTTTCTATACCTACCATATACCATTAGGCGATTATACTCTAGTGTCCACAGGAGTGGGAAGAATATCTTTAGAGATTTAGTGAAATACAAAAGTTGTTCACGCTGCCTTTTATTTAATCTTTTTAGCGATGTTATGATTCCTAGACCGAATACAGCTGGAACGATTATAAAAATCAGTTCCATCTCCTTGCTATATTTTTGCAGATTATCCATTACAGCGGGAAGAATACCGTTTTTTTCTCCTCCTTCCTTAGAGGCATAGAACATCCCACCTCCGGATGCAAGTCCTTTACCAGTATAATCTGGTTCTTTGCTTTCTATATTGATGAATCCGTTTTCAAGAAGGCGTTTCCTATGTTTTTGTGGAACAGTTTCCGGGTTATAATAAGAGTCCCTAAAAGCGTTCGGCCATGTCACGTCGTGTAGGAAGATAACGAATGGCGTTGATTGCTTATGAAACTTTTGTAGTAAGAGGTCAAGTTCTCTGTTTACGGTGTAGTAATTGTGATCTCCGTCTATGAATACGATATTAAATTCATAAGGGGGGTAGGCCTGTAACATCCTGGGTATGGCCCTAAGGCTAATATCTTCAAAAAGATGGCCGGAGGGAACTTCTTTTTTTATACTTTCCCCTATGTTGGGGTCAATACCGTAGTAGGGCACTTTGTGTTTGCGTGCGAGTTCTAGCAGCTTGCTAGTAAAAATCCCTTGTTCCATGCCAATTTCTAGTATTCCCGTAGGCTGTATCACTTTTTCCATAAACCATTCGATAATAGGGGTAAAGTTTACCATAGAAAAGAGGATTTCATCCTTTTGTAGCACTTTAAATTGGCGGTAATCGTAACCCTTTGGAAAGATCTCTTTTAGGTTCCTTTTAATCGATTCATCAAGGGCTCTAGAGGTGAACAGGCGCTGAATGATCCTTAGTATCCGCCTCATCTTTAATTGTAACACAGGGTTTTTTATGTTAAAATCGCACAAATGCTAGACCTTATAAAGCAGAATATTCCCAACATAAGCCTGTATAAGGAGAGGATCAAAAAAGCTAGATTGGTTTCTTTTGACGTATTTGATACATTAATCATTAGAGACATACTTATGCCAGTAGATGTTTTCCGTTTGATAGAAGCTTTGACCGGGCACAAGGGGTTTAGTACTAAAAGACAAATTGCAGAAAAAAGGTTATATGGATACGACGAACCAGTAACCTTTAAGAAGATATACGCCTCTTCTGATTTAAAGGAATATAGGCATCTGGCCGAAAAAGAGAAGGAGATAGAGTTGCTTGTTATGCGTGCTCATCCCTATGGGCCAGAACTGCTACGGTATGCATTAGAGTTGGGGAAAGAGGTGATTTTTATCTCTGATATGTATTTCCCGGCCCAGTTTATTCGCCTATTATTAAAAAATGTTAGCTTGGGGGGGCTTACCTCTGATATTCCTCTTTTTGTTTCGTCAGAGACGGGGAAATACAAATGGGATAAAACCATATTTTTGAGTTTAGCAAAAGAATTCGGAATTAAGAACCTTAGCGAGTGGGTACATATTGGGGATAATTGGAACTCAGATTACCTAGTCCCTAAAAATCTAGGGATAGAGGCTTTGCATCTTCCTAATGTTCATGAGATTGTGTATTACCAGTATTTAAAGAAAGCAAGGGTAACACCATTATTCTCCATAATATTAGGATATGCAATTAACGAAGTTTATGCACGTGGAAGTGACTATTTATATACACTGGTAGCTGGTGTACTTTCGCCCTTATACTTAAAGATTATAAGATGGATCATAAACAATCGGCCTAAGGATACCCCTCTTTATTTCCTTAGTCGTGATGGATATCATCTTCATTCAATATTTTCTAGGTTGTTGCCTTCCTTGGAGAGCTACTATTTACCTATTTCAAGACATTACATTGCTTTGCTTTATCTTTCAAGTTTTGGTTCGCCAAGAGAGTTGGTATCTTTCCTTCGTAGAAAAGATCCTAATTTTGAGGGTGGGGATGAGATATTACTGGATAGTAAATTAATGGATATTTTCAAGATTCCCATAAATGAGGGTAAGGGTGTTGACCTTCTTGGATCCGTGCAACATAATTGGAAGAGTATACGGCAAAGTGGCAAGCAGCAACTTAAAAGGTATGTGGGTTTATTGGAAAGTTTGGGGTTTTTCAAGCAGAGAAAGGTCAGTATCTTCGATGTGGGGTGGAATGGTACTATACAACGATATCTTTTGTTATTTATGTCAAAGATCTCCAGGTTCCCCAAGGTCTTTGGGTTTTATCTAGGGTTGGCGCGTACGGGTTTAAACTTGCCTATTTCCTTTGTAAAAGCCTGTTGTTACACTTTGGGTCATCCTATTCGTGTTGCACGGGTAATACAGAAATATGTTGCTATGTTTGAACTATTCTTTTCGGCTCCTCATGGGAAATTCGTAGGACTGGATAAGGAGGGAAAGATGATTGAAGCACAAGAGGAGGAAAACTACATAAAATTTCAGGATGACTTAAACGAAGCTTTGCATAAGGCGATCGGAGGGTTTTTACAAAGATATAAGAATATTCTGCTCAAAAAGGAGCTTGACTTTTTAAAGGAGGAGGCTTTGGTAAACCTTTTTTACTTTCTACACTATCCTAACCTACAAGATTTGAAGTACTTTAAAAACATTAGAGTAGAAGTAGGGAATTCGTTTAGAAAAAGACCGTTGTTTTCGGTGTTCGCTAATATAGAAGAGGCTAGGAAAAATATTGATAAGATAAAAAATAGTCCTTGGCCTGATGTGTTTATTATTGATGACGAAGAGGCATCGTTTGATAAGTTGCGCAAGAGGCTTTCTGTAGTGGTAGAGTTTAATGTAAGGCAGTGGCTTTCTCAAAATAAACGTTTTTGGGCGGTTTCATTTATCGAGATGGGTGGGTTTGTCGTATATTCTCTTGTAGAAGCGCTCAGACATCCGATAAAGGCGTTGCGTTTTATAAAAAGGAAGATTTTTAGGAGATGACAGTTATTTGTACAACCTGGTATATTCTTCTATAACCTTTTTGGGGCTATCTATCATTATGTTTTTATGCTCCCACATTAACATGGCCCTATCCGCATTGTTTAATACATAGTTTAGGTCATGTGTTACCACTACGATTGTTTTGCCTCGTTTACGAAGATCTTGTAATACCTTGTAACTTTTTTCCTGAAATCTTAAGTCTCCTACGGCTAATACCTCATCAAGTAAATAGATATCTGCCTCACTTAAAAATGCTATTGAAAAAGCAAGTCTTACTTGCATTCCAGAGGAGAGATTTTTAAGTGGCACATCTACAAACTCCCAAAGCTCAGCAAAGTCTATTATTCGGTTAAAGTTTTCTTTTAGGAAACTCTTAGTCATCCCCAATATTAGCCCGTTTAAAAATATATTCTCTCTTACTGTCATATCAGGATGGAATCCAACCCCTAGTTCCAAAAAAGGCACCAAACGACCCTTCTTAATGATTTTGCCTTTGTCTGGGGTCAGAATATCTGCAATTAGTTTAAGAAGTGTTGATTTACCTGCTCCATTTGGGCCAATTATTGCAAAGGTTTCTCCATTATATACTTTAAAACTTACGTTTTGTACGGGGCAAAACTTACGCTTTTTAACATACTTCCAAGGGGCAGCGAGTAGTTCACTTAATTTATCGTATTTTTGATAAGGTAGGCTAAAGCACTTTGTTACGTTTTCTACTATAATTCTTTCTGTTTGCATTGTATACCTTGTTTAGATTAGTAGTATTCTGCTACTTTTCTTACTGTTTTACTAAAGTAGATTAGGCCACAGATAAGAAGTGTTAATGTAAGAAAAGAAGGGTAAGTAAGTAGTTTAAGGGATAACGTATTTTTTTGAATAACGTCAAATATAAACAAAATAACATTAGTTAGTGGATTATATTTTACTACAGGGTAAAGCACATTGCCTTTTATTAAGTCTAATGGATACAAAATAGGGGTTACCCAAAACCAAATGTATAGAATAAGATCTATTATGTGATGTAGGTCCCGGAATTTTACATAGTTTACACTAATCCAGAGTGCCAATGCAGTTCCTAAAAAGAAAACCAAAATAACGGCTCCCCAGAAACTTACAATAAATGGTAGGTTTATACGATGCCAACCGATGATTAATAGCACCAAAAAGTTAAAAAATGCATTTGTAAGCGAAACCACAGAAGCAGAAAACACCACTATCTCACGGGGAAAATAAATTTTTAGAATTATGTGCGCTTTATAAAAGAGCGACTGCATACCGTACGTAAAACTTTCGGAGAAAACATTAAAAACAATTATTCCTGTTAGCATTGCAAAAGCTCCTCCGCCATGTATATTCCAAATCTTCCAGATATTGTATAGTACAAAAAATTGTGCGAGCGGCTTTAATACTGCCCATAAAATTCCTAAATACGATCTTTTGTAACGCAATTTAAAATCATTCCAAAAAAATTCCCAAAACAGCTCTATATAATTTCTTAAACTCCGATTTGTCATAGGGTATTATACAACTTACTTAAGGAGGGTTAATCTGTCGTGTTATAAGGTAAAGTTAGCAGTTTTTAAGAACATAACTTTAAAGAGTAGGTCAAGTAGGCCCTGACTTGTAAGAGGGGAAGCAACTTACTTAAAACCTTCTCCTTAATTCCCAATTCCAAGCAGTCTTTATTATAAATTCCAAATTATCATATTTGGGAAGCCAGTTTAGGGTTTTTTGTAGCTTCGTTGAATCTGCTACCAAAGTTGGAGCGTCTCCTGGGCGTCTTGGGGCTTCTTCTACAGTAAAGTTAACTCCTGTAACCTTTTTGGCAGTGTCTATTACTTCTTTTACAGAATAACCTTTTCCGTAGCCGCAATTGTACACATCGCTTTTACCTTTATCAAATAGATATAATAATGCTTTATAATGTGCGTCTGCAAGATCTGTTACATGAATATAGTCTCTAATGGCCGTACCGTCTGGAGTGGGGTAGTCTGTGCCAAAAATATAGATTTTCTCCCGTTCACCTTTGGCAGTTTTTAATACAAGAGGAATCAGGTGAGTCTCAGGATTGTGAGATTCACCAATCCTACCTTTGGGGTCAGCCCCAGCGGCATTAAAATAGCGAAGAGCCACGTATCTAAAGTCAAATTGCATAGTAAGGTCTTGTAGAAGTTGTTCTACAAACATTTTTGATTTACCATAGGGGTTTATGGGATGTAGAGGGGTAGTTTCTTTTATTGGGACATTTTTGGGAGTACCATATACTGCTGCCGTGGAAGAAAATATAAAGTACTTAATATTATGTTTTACCAATTGTTCTAAAAATAACGCTGTGTTAATAAAA
>WFZN01000024.1 GCA_015489555.1 Candidatus Dojkabacteria bacterium
CCTAAATTCGGAGAGGTTGTATTAATTATACCCCAAAAATGAAAATTTTCAAGGTATCGTACCCTGTAATTTTGTATTACAAACACAGACGTTTTACACCTATTTTTAAATTTCGACACACCAACCTTCTTATGCTACTATTAAATTATAATGCCAAAACGTCAAAAAGTATACTTATGGCTACCCTACTTAAACGACATAAAAATAGAACCTAAAAGCGCTAGATTCGTATATAAGGGGGGCAAGGTAAAAATTCGTTGGGAAAGAATCCACTCCATAATGTTATATGGGAAACATATTCCATTACCACAAGGATTTTTAGAAAAATGTGCTTTATACAAAATTCCCATTGTTATTCACCGTAGAAATATGGTAAGAGCTGTATGGATTACGCCTAACTACACCTCAAACCGAGAAGATCTATTAACCAAACAAATTTTAGCTCGCGAGAACCTTAAAAAACGTTTACACATTGCCAAAAGGCTTCTTATTGCCAAATTTAAAAGTATGCAGTGGTTAATACCCCCTCCTGCTGTAAATATACTACGTGTTAATAATCTTGAACAACTTAGAACCATAGAGGCAAATCACGCCAAGATATATTGGGTAAAATATTATGATCTTCTTAAAATTGAAGGAACCCGAAGAGATAAAAACAATATCGCCAGTAAGGTGCTTGATGCAACCTCAAAGTTCGTTTCATCAATTATATTAAGGTGGGTTCATTTTCACCATCTAAGCCCTTATCATGGATATTTACATGAGCCAACCGAATACCCAGCACTTGTATATGACCTTTTTGAACCTGTAAGAGGATATTATGATAAAGTGGTTTTTAATATTTTAAGAGAGCATAAACAAGTAAATCTTGGCGAAGAAGGTTTATTAGGTAAAACCATAAATGCAGTAAAGGAATTTTTTGATAAAAAAACCTATGTTCATAGCACCCGCCAAATTGTTACTATGCATGAACTTTTACACGGTATGGTTTTAGCCCTACGCGCTTATTTACTGGGTTTATCTTACAGATTTATTGTGCCTATTCCTGCAAAGCCTAAAACTGGACGCCCTATTAAAGCCGGATTTGTGTTATATGGTCACAAGGCTGGGGTAGTTGATTTTTATGGTATCGCTAAACATATTGCCAAAGAGTTTAGTGAAGAATATGAAGCGAGGGTGTAATACAGCTACCTGCTACTTTTTTAGGGCGTGAAACAAATTTTGTTTTGAGTATCTTGCTAATATCGTATATTCTCTTTAAGGTTTTGTGGGGTTGCCTACAGGCTCCCCTGTAAAAAACTCTAACAACTCTTCCCTATCAAACTCATCCTGCAGCAACTTTTCTAAATACTCTTTGGTAATCTCAAGTTCATTAAGGGTTTTCTCTATGGTTTTTAAAATCTTTTGATTATTCTTAATATTATCTTCAACCATCTTACGCACCTTTAAAAGGTCTTTTATTCTATTAATTACAAGTTGAATTATCTTACGATAAAATGCCTCTTTTTCAAGCTTTATTTCCTTTAGTTCCAATAACGCTGAGCGTAAAATAGAATACACAGCAAAAAGGGGTATAAAGTTTCCTGCCTCCATATCTACAAAAACAACATAACCTACATTTGGAATCCAAGTTACAGGGCCTAACTTGTTATACAGGTCTTGAGAAAGTGAGCTGTCAAATACTATGATTGCCTCCTTAGCTTCGCGGTTTACAACAGATTCTAAAAGTTGCCCCCAGATATTATTTGTATTCTTTTTAAGGTCTGTTTCTGATATGTCTCCTAATGGCAAACTTTTAGTAAACTTAACTTCTATTACCAAAGGTAAATCTTCTCTGCCTTCAACGTATGCCATAATATCACCGGTTTTTACGCGCTTTAATCTGCCTTCGTTATCACCTACTAAAATGGCATAATCTTTCCAACCTTTTTCATCAAAAAAATCGTTTAAAACACGCACTAAGTCACGCTCGGCATATTTCCCTTTAACTGCACTTTTTGTAAACATTTCTGTTCGCATCTCCATTAAAATCTTTAATCTCTCAAGCTCTGTGCCAAGTTCATTTTTAGTGCGAGCTAAAAATGCAGATATCCTATCTTCAATAAGGGCAAGAACCCCGATATAAAGTGCCTTTTTAAACATCTCTACACGTTTTGCCTGAGGAAGCTGGTTAAAATATTCATAAACTAGTTCATTTTTAATAATTACATCTTTTTTTAAAACTAAAGCTTTGTTTTTATGATCAAGTTGAAGATCTTGCATATAAAAGTGTAGCATAAGTGTAACATTTAGTTGGTATCATATCTAAAGGCCCTAATATATAATCAAATATGACAGTGTTTTTGACTTATGTAACAGGAAAAGGCCAACTAGTATTACCACCTGCTCTTAGAAGAAAGCTGAAACTTAAAAAAGGAACTAGAGTATTAATAGTAAAGGATGGTAATAAAA
>WFZN01000025.1 GCA_015489555.1 Candidatus Dojkabacteria bacterium
GTGTAGGTTGTATCACTGTCTGGGGTACATACAAAGTTGGTTCCGTCCCATGTTAGTACCTGGCCACTTGGGCATGCACTTGTTGGAGTGTTTGTGTCAAAAGTATTACCCGTTAACGTTAGTCCTCGCCCTGCCGTATAAGAACTAGCGGCTACATTTATGCACACAAAACTATTACCATTCCAACTAAGGGCTTGGCCCACTTGGCAAGTAGGCGCATCAATTGACACTATATTACCTTCTTGCTTTACCCCATTTCTAAAGTCATACGTTACTCTTAAAACACTAAGATCTACACTGTTGCCATTTTCTATTTTTAAACTGTAAGTATCCGGATTAAATTCAAGTGATTGATTATCTGTATCCACCTCACATGATAGTCCTCCATCTTGCCACTTTAAAACCTTACCAGAATCACAATCTTTATATTCTGCCGCCAGTGGGGTTTTTGACTCATAAACCCTAAACACTGGAGACCATAAGCGCAAGCCCAACAGCAAAAACAATAAAACCAACAAAAGTATGTTAACTTTTACGAGTCGTTTATATCTTTTGTTCAGGTCTGAAACAACTTTGTAAAAATCAGGAGTTATTCTACTATTTGCCATTGTATTAAGAATACCCATTTTTGTACAGTATGTCAAGAAATATGAGGGCGTGGGGCGAGATACAAATATTCTAATCCAAACAAGCTGTTAAAATAAGCAGATTTGGGATGTGCAACCCAAAAACCTAAAAACTCCTCGCCCCACGCCCATAAAACCATAAAATACAGTTTATTTCTCGTTTTGCCTTTGAACGCCCGTATCACCTTTTAGATAACCTAACGCTATTTTCTTTTTAATTCGTTCAAAACGCTTCCGTAAAACAGCTTCTGAAACGCGCAATATTTTTGAAATAGCTTTATACGGATATGCGAACTTTAACCGAAGTATAAGCAACCTACGCTCAGGCTCTGTAAGTTTATCTAAAATCTCCTGTGCTTTAAGTTCTCTAATTACATTATCTGAAAAGTCACTCTCACTCATAAAACGGGCTTCTAATTCTGCTCCATCTATATCGCTTTCAAACATTGCATTCTTTTTATGAATTAAAGCACTAAGTTGTATTACTTTTCGTCTCCACCAGCTTCTGTAATAGTCTACTACACTGTTATTAACAATTTTTCGTACCCAACTAAAAAATCTTCTAGGATCTGCTAAAAAAACCTCCACTAATTTAGTGTTTGATTCAAGAGCACTTAAAATCTTAACAATAATATATGTTGTAATATCTTCCTGTTCAGATAAAAACCTTACCCCTTGTTTTGCTACCAATGCTTTTACATATACTAATAAAGAACGTCCAAAACGCTCGTATTGCTTATTACCCCTTAAATTAGCAAGTTTCTTTTTATTTTTTAAAAGTACCAGAAACCCGCGTAATACCTTTACATCCATGTTTTATTATACCTAACAAGGTTTGAAGAAACTGCATCAAACATCTATATCGTAGCAGCCCCGATACCACGGGCTTTGTCTAAAATGCTACTAACCCAATCAAAGGGGCCAACCGCCAAAAAATATGTTCTAGAATTAACGAATTCTGATAACGCATCCTGTATACGACCTTTTCTTAGTTTAGAACCAGAAATATCTGTTTCGCGTGTAACAAACCCAACATAATTTGCGTGTTTCTCTATATCTTTTCTAAACACCTGCTCATTAGAGTAGCTTGTTTGATGTAAAACCACTACCGGAAAGTCTTTATATTCCTCACGTATCCATGCTACCAAAGGACAAAAAGGAGCAACTCCAGTACCAGCGGCAGCTAGTACGATCTGAGTTACTTTGTAATCTGAAACTGCCTTTTTGATTTTATCTACGTAACTTGCTTGTCTAGCTTCGGATATGTTGATAGTATCGCCGACAACTAACCTTTGTAAAACTTGTGACATCTTCCCGGCTGGCACCAGCGTTATGTAAAAAAGTAAAAAATCCTCATGGGTAAAAGAGGCTATAGAGTACGCTCTGATAATTTTCTCATTCTCTTTAGTTTTAGCTTCAAAAAATACATAGTCTCCGGGAGCATATTCAAACCCCTTTGGTTTGTTAAACTTTAGTAATATTTTGTTTTTACCAATATATTGTTTATCAATAACCTCAACCGAAAACATAAACTACAAAACAAGGTAATCTATTTACTTTCTTTACCCCTGGGCGCGGCAGGATTCGAACCTGCGACCACGGCTTTATAAGAACCGTGCTCTACCGCTGAGCTACGCGCCCAGAGCAAGTTTAGCGATAGAGCTTTACGTTCTTAAAACATTGGGCCTACCTACAAAATTTTAGCACATTTTCAAAAGGGGCAAAGGGGCGTTGGGCGAAATGGGGGGTACTGCTACAACGTGTGCAAGATAACTGACCATTTTTGAATATCCAACCTGTAAAAAAACTAAAGCCCCATTTCGCCCAACGCCCCACCACCAATAGAAACACCTAAAACCTACTTAAAACCAAGCCACACCATCTTATAATCAGTTAAATAACCCACATCTACAAGATATACAATTCCGTTTACCATAAAGATTGCCCCCCCTAATTGTTTTCCCTCCTTTTCTGTGGTGCTTACCGTATACAGGGCATATACCTGAAACTCTTGAGGGTGTAACAATTTTTCTGGATCCTCTAATTTAAGCGTATCAAGTAGTACAACATGCCCCCATTTAACCTGCAGATGCTTAGAGACAATATCTTGAAATACTGCTTGCACCTTATCTAACTTGACTTTTATTTGTTTAGGGTACTCCATCTTATATCTAATACCCTGTTTATCATTACCACTACTTTCTTGATTTTCTTGACTCTTTCTCCCGTCGATACCTGTAGCATATAACTGTTCTTTTTTAACTTTATTAAATTTTTCATCTATAAAAGACTGCACCAAAAACTCTTGATATCTACGCATATCCTCGGTTTGGTACTCAGACAAAACCAAAACTGGTATTATCTCGGCAAAAACCTTATTATTTTGATCATATATAGTTATGTAAAACGCATTCAAACTAGGGTGTTTTTGGATCTCTACATTATATTCTGTTAAAATCTTAAAACCTAACCCAGTATAGAATGGAAGTGTTTTCCCCACCCCTAGTTTTACCACGTATTGCTGTCTAAAAACATTTAAACGCCGCTCCTTAAGAGCACTCTCTGCCTGATTTTTCGTTAGAAGCTCATACCAAATATCGTAACCAGTCATTGTGTATATACGAAGCCCAATATCACCTTTTACAAAATACAATCCTGAAACAAGATAAGATTCAGTCGGCGGTAATTCATGAACTAATACCCAACGGCGTTTAGGCAACTCTTCTTTATAAAAATCAACTACATTATCAAACGTATAACCAGCTTCTAATACATACACGGAATTTCTAGTTAAAAACTTTGATACCTCTGTTAATAACTGCTCATCCCTTAAATCCCCTACGTTTTCAAAGACAAAATGTGAACCAGGATACAAAGGGACTTCAACCCCACCAAGGCCTTTTATAAAATACTCTGCATCATGCTCTAAATCCTTACTATTTTTTACTAGACGAGGTACAACAAAATATTGTTTCAAACGCGCAATAGTAGGGCTCACCCTCCCTGTTCGCACCTTATACGCGTTATATATAAGATCAATAAACAATCCTGTCCCTAGATATACAGTAAGGAGTATTAAGATAACAGCCGTGGTCCAGGTCATCATATTAATAAACTTGTTACGTTTCATACGCTGTTTGGCGACCCCAACGTAGCTTTTGCTCACTAGATTGACCCTTACTG
>WFZN01000026.1 GCA_015489555.1 Candidatus Dojkabacteria bacterium
AAACAAGTATGTGTAGAAGTAATGTAGGTCAATATTAGTAAAATACTCATTTTGTCTATTGAGTACATAATGGCTAAAAATATAAAATTTAGACAGGCCGTTTTGTATATTTAACATAAGTTTATAGTAACCAGGGAGTATAAATTTAAAACAAAACTGTCTGCCTTGGTTTTTTCGGCAGGTCTATTGAAATTGTTAGTACATGTTTTAAGATTTTTTCTATAGTCGATGGGAGAACCACGTTTTTGGGGTAGCCTATCCACAAGAGGGATTTAGCCCGTGATATTGCTACGTAAAACAAGCGCTTTTCCTCTTCGCTGTTTTGATAAGGTTTAAGGTGTACAAATAAAGGGGAGATATCAGGAATTATTACACCATCAAATTCAAGGCCCTTTGAAGCATGAATTGTAAGAATTTTAAGTGGAGTTGTGTCTGATGCAGCGATATCTTGTTTATAGTGCTTAATTGCCTCGCGCAATTCATTAAGTAAAGTTAGGTTTCCCCCGTTATGAATCTTTCCTATAAAATTGCTCCAGAACGCTTGTATCTCTGGGGCTAGTCCTTTTGTTTTGGGGTTTACGGCTTTGATAACCTCTGATTTTCTTTGGAGTAATGCCTTTTCGACGATATGAGTAAGTTTAGACATGTCTTTTGAGATCCTGGCAATATTTATATGGGGAATGTCGTATTTTTTGAGGTACTCAGATATCAGATTGGCTTCTTTTAAGGTTCGTGTGAGTACAGCTATGGTGGCTGATGACTCTAGTAAAGTAGTTATATCCAATAGTTCTGGTATAAATGACTCTTGGTATAGTACTTTGTGGAGGCTATACCCAAATGCGCTAATGAAAGTCCTAAGGTTAGTGTATTGTATACATTTTAGGGTTCCATCTGTTTGGTTTTTAGGATAGAGTTGATACCCAATATAGTTTGATATAAAGGTTACGATTTCGCGGGCGGATCTAAAGTTATGGTTTAAGTTGATAACTTCAAATCGATGTTTTTTGAGGAAATTCTTGCTTTTTTTAACATCTACCTGTTGGAATGAGTATATTGATTGTTCAAAGTCGCCAGCTGCTATTATTTTAAGTTGTGGCAAGGCCTTAATAGCTTTTGAGATAAATTGTAGTATCCGTATGTTAACATCCTGAAATTCATCTATTATTAACAGGTTGTAGGTACCCAGTCGTTTAATATATCCTACGAATTCAAACAAGGCGTCATATTCTAGTAATTGATATGTAAAAACAGGAGGGGTGTGCTCAAGCATTTTGTTTTTTAAAGTCCTGTAGCTTGATAAAGATGTGGTAACGTTTGATTCATTTTGAATGTCAGATGGAATTTTGTCTAACAAAATGGGGGTTTTGTCGTTAATATCACAGAATGCTTTGTACAATGTGGAATGGATTGTTTCTACATCTATGTGATCAGTGTTGCCTAATTTTTCTTGGATTGTTTGACTTATCTTAACGTTATATGTCCAGAAAAGTATCCTGTGTTCTTTATGCCGATTTTTGATTCTCTCTAGTAAAACCGTAGTCTTACCACTACCTGCTGGGGCGTTTAGAAAGATGTAAGGAGCCTTAAGGTTTATAAATTCTAGTTGTTGCTCTGTGAGCTTTAAGGTCTGGGAGGAAGACATCCTTAAAATAGGCTCATTTGATTGGTTTCTGTACTTTCAAGTTCTGTAAAATCAATTTTAACTACTCCGTATTCTCCGTCGTATCCTGGAGTAACTCTTATCTTGCCTTTTCTAAAAAGCAGTAGGGCATTGGCTATTTGGGGATCATATTTTTGGATTGATTCCAAGTGAACCCTATACAATATGTCAATTTCAGAGCCAAATTTTTCAACAAGTTCCATGTAAGTTCGCCGTACACGTTTACTTGTGCGGGAAGTCTTAAGAAGAGTTGCGAGTATATCATCTAGGGGTACTAGATAAACCGATTTAAATCGTTCTAACAATTTAGTATTTGGGGAGGTGTTACTTTGAGCAAGTTCAATTACTCTATGCAAGACGCCTATAGTTAGTGGTTTATTGCATTTTGGACATTTGTTTTGTAGTTTTTGACCCTCTATGGGGTGTAGAGAGATTTTGCAGTTTCGGTGTCCGTCGTAATGGTACTTCCCTTCCTGTGGATAAAATTCTAAAGTGCCGTAGAGGTTTTCTCCAGTTTTAAAAGAGGATATGAGGTCATTGTAGTCTTTAACGCTAGTATGAATGTTTGCTTCTCGTCCGATGCGTTCAAGGGAGTGTGCGTCTGAGTTGGATGTCAGAATATAATCGTCAAGGTCAGGTACTAATCTGTTCATATATGGATCAGAAGACAACCCTGTTTCTAGGGTAGTAATATATTCAGACATATCTTCAAAAGCATCTGTAATTTTGTCAAAGCCCGATTTGGAGCCAAAGAGGCTAAAATGGGGCGTCCATATATGAGCTGGTATTATTAGTATTTTCTGGTCTATTTCAAGGGCCATCTCTGTAATATCCCGAGCAGTTATACCAAATATTGGGCGTCCATCTGCACTGATATTAGAGAACTGGGCTAGCTTGTTCGCTAGTTTTTTGGCACTTTCAAGAGTGGGAAAAACAAATACTATGTGAATCCTGCGTAGTCTACCTTTCGCCTTATAGATATGACTTGTCTCTACTGTAGGTACAAAGTATACTTTGTGATGAAGATGGGAAGGTAATTCTTTTAAAACGGCCTTTTGGACAGAAGATTTTATCTGGTAGAAGCCCGTATTGTTGTCATAAGTTGTGTGTTCCTTTATCTCTTCCCACCATTTGGGATGTAGGGCGTCTCCTGTACCGAGTATGTTAATTCCTTTGATAAGGCTCCATTTAAAAAGATTGGGCATGGTTATGTATTTGCTTGTAGCTCGTGCAAATCTTGAGTGTATATGCAAGTCAGATATGACGGAGTTCTCGGGTAACTTGGTTGTTGAAAAATGGTTTGTGTATTTTATGTCCATATAGTATTGTAATGTATAATTAGACAATTCTAATTTGCGGGGTAGTTTAATGGTAGAACGACGGGTTCTGGCCCCGTTGGTCCAGGTTCGAGTCCTGGCCCCGCAGGTTATTATCATTAATCTGGTATGAGTATTTATGTAGTATAAAGAGATCGAGGTTCAGTTTTTAGGTATAGATAAGAACGATATTATAAAGAAACTTAAAGATCCGGGGGCGGTACAGGTGGGGCTAGGGGTTCTTTTGCGAAGGTACACATTCTTGATTCCATCAGGCACAAAGGATGAGTTTGTGAGAGTAAGAGATGAAGGAGATGGCCGAGTAACCATGACCTATAGGAATTATGTAAACAGAGGGCCTGATGGAATCACTGAAATCGAATTGGAGGTAAACGATTTTAAACAAGCTAAAAATTTTTATTGGCTTTAGGTCTGAGGCAGAAAGCCTACCAAGAATCTAAACGTTTGTCTTTTAGATTAAAAGATATAAAGTTTGACATTAGTACATGGCCTGGGCTTGATCCGTTTTTAGAAATTGAGGCTCCTTCCTTGCAACAATTAAAGTATTACGTAAATTTGTTAGGATTGGATTGGAACAAGGCAATTTTTGGTGGAGTTTCAGAAATATATGCGCGAGTATACAAAGTTACAGAGCACTGGGTAAATTATGAATGTAAGGTGTTAAGATTTGACGATTTGCCTCCTGAATTATCTGATGGTAATAAAAGATGAGCTTGTCAAATAAGTAGGTATGAATTATAATCGCAAATGGCAGTTGTAATTGCTCACAAAAACGAGTCTATAACAAGCTTGTTGTTAAGATTTCAGCAACAGGTGCTAAAAGAAGGAGTTATAAAGGAGCTTATAGAGCAAAGATATCACATAAGCAGACGCGCTAAGATTCGAAAACGTAGAGTAGATTATTATCGTTTGTTGAAGCGTGCCAAGCGCAGAGCGCGTAAAAAGGTTCGTATCAGAGTCAGTGTTAAACCTAAGGTGTTGTAAACTCTTTAACGGATTTGTCCAGCTTGTTCATGCTGTATTGTCGTTTAGTTTGTTAATACACTCGTTGTGTGATACTCTTAAATTGTGTTCTTCGTTCAAGGGCTGACGATTAGTTACTTAAAACGTTATAGTGGGGGGGCGCGGGGCTTTACCCCGCGCCCCCCACCAGTAATAATAAGGCGGGTACACGTGATATGTAGGTGTCGCCTATTTGGTTAGTCTAAGATCATGCCTGCTTATTATAGGGGCTCTTAAGTTCGTCTCTAGTACCTTGTTTATTACGATGGGTAAGAAGTAGTTTATTCCGCTTCCAAGGCGGTACTCAAAAGAAGATTGAGAAGTAAGAGTTACCATATTGTATTCTTTTAATTTGCCTTCAAACCATTGCGATTGAGCTTCAAATCGTTTTTGATTAATTAATAGTTCCCTAATTTGGTCTTTTACTTCTTCCAGCTTTTTGTTTGTGAAGAACAATTCCTTGTTCTGTTCATAGTATTTCTTTATTTCTTCTTCGGTGGGTGAGTAATTGATCTGTACCAACTTGTTAAGGTAGAGTGCATATACCACCTTTTCTTTAAATTCTTCTACTGTTAGGCCACTTTGAAGAGCTAGAGATTCTAGGGTTACCTCTTTTAGACCAGTGATTTCTTTTAGGAATTGAGTTATATCTTGGTCAGTGACTTTAATACCCTCTTTTTTGGCCTCTTTTGTAATTATTTGCTCTGCAGATAATTGTTTAATTAACAAAGCAGGGGTGGTAGGCTCTTGAGATTTGAGGAACCTCTCTGTTAACTGTTCCTTTGAAATGATTATCCCTCTTGGGCTGTATGCTACAACCTTTCTATAAAATATGTATTGAATAGTAAGGTCTCCTATTAATATTATTAATATAGCAGCTAGTATCCTTAGAGCTTTTGTTGGAAGTTTAAATGTAAATCGCTTACTAGACACTTTTTTAACAAAAGAGCGCAAGTAGCGTTTAATGTTTTTACTCGAGCTTGGCCCTTTAAGTTGGTTTGATTTTCCATTTTTCTGTGGCATCTGCTAACAGTTCTATTATCTTAATTATTCAGTACTATACCATAAAACTTGTTACACTTTAAGGGGCCAGGACAGATGATAATTGTTAATATTCATATAGTTTAAGTGCACGTTTTCATATATGCAGCCAATCTATTTAGGTCAGCAATGGTTATTGTGATTTCTCCTTTTTAAGAGATCTAATCTATACAGTTTGATTCACCGTTTGCGCATTTAAGGTGAAAATAGTATGAATAAATATTTAAGTCAGGATGATATATCCTAATATATTTACCGCCTTTATAGTAACGTACTACGAGTTTCCCGTCTGCTATTGCATAAACCGGGGCCCCTTCACTATACATATTAAAGCAGGCTTCATTGGATGAGTTTTTTGTAAACCTTTGAAGATTCTCGTATAGTCGTTCTATTGAGCTCGTGCTAAGGATGCCATTACATAGCGTATTAAGATACAATTGCTTTGTGCGGCAGTAACATGCTTCTGGATTTTGAGCAGAGCAGTAGGAACGGATTCCTCTACTACCGCTTACAAGATCATTGGCTTTGTGTCCTGAGTGATATCCTTGAGTAACAATAGGTGAATCTATAGGGGGCCTCACTATTTGTCCGCGGAATGTGTTACCAGCAACAATGGGCGCGGGATTAAATGCTGTCCCTGTTGTGACGTCTTTTACCGCAAAGTGAAGGTGGGTTCCAAAGGCACATCCAGAGTGGCCAATGAACCCTATGACGTCTCCTTTTTTAACTTCTGTGCCACTTTGAATCGAAACGTTTTCGAAGAATCGTAATAGGGCTACTGCGACCTGGTTATGCATGCGGTTTATCTCAGCCTGTTGTTGTTTTAGGGCTTTTATTTGGGTTTCTAATTTAGCTAGTTCTTGGTTGTATTCGTTCTCTTTTTGCAAAAGCGAATCGCGAGATTGGTTTAATGCCTTGGTTTCTTTTTCCGCCTCTGCACGTTTTGCGCTCAGTTCATCCAGTTTTTCATTTAGGATTTTCTTTTGTTCTTGTATATGTTCATGTAATAATTTCAAAAAGTTTATCTTTGTTTCATATTCTGTTACAGAGTAATTAAGGTATCCCATCAGTTCGAAGAATTGGTAGATTTTCCCTTCTAGCAGTAATTGCTCCCAAGGTAGGCTTTGCAGGGAATAGTTAAGCAAGAGATACTTATGTAGAGAGTCTTTTGTCACTTCCAGTTTGGCTTGATTAGTGTCAATGTCTGCTTGGATTTCGTTTATTTTGTCTTGTAGTATAGCTTCCTCTTTTAGTAATATGTTTAACTTTAGAGTCTTCTCTTGTATCTGCAGCTCAAGTAAAGCACGTTCCTCGCGAAGAATTTTTAGCCTCTTGGTTATGGTCGTCTTGTCTTTCCCTAATTTTTTTAATGATTCCTTTATTTTTTGTATGTCTTTCTCAAGTTTGTTATATAAATCCTTTAGTTCTTCGGCGGAGCATTGGCCTGTGTTTTCTAAAGAGCAGTTTTGGGTTGTATCATTTGACTTTACCGAGAGTACGAGTTTGTTTGTAACTATTAGGCTTACTCCCACGATAAGCAATACTAGGAGGGATTTGTATAGTTTGGGTCTAGTGTTCCTTAATATGGAGAATAAATTTTTTAGCTGTCGCATATGAAATTATAAAGGTAAATAATGCAATAGTTAATATCTCCGTTGCAGAGTAGAATAGAAGATCCTTATACGTAATGGGGGGAAGAATCTGTAGGAATATGCGGGCTATGAGTTTAGTATATGAATCAAAAAGTAGTGGGAGCATAAGCAATATAATGAACATGATTCCACCAATGGTACCGATAATACCAACAATTCCACCTTGTATAGCAAATGGAAGTACGATTAATTTTGATTTGGCGCCAAGCAGTTTCATTGTATGTATTTCCTCCCGTGCTTGATATATGCTCATTTTTATGCTCATGTGTATTAGATAAATGGTGATAAGAGCCAACAGCCCTAGGGTGGTTGCTCCGGTTATTTTTATGGCTCGAGTAATCTTATTGATCCGTTCTACTAGTTTTTCAAAGTATATAATTTGTATTACCTTTGGGTTAGAGGCCTCTTCTTGTTTTAATGCATATATGAGATCTTTGTGAGAAACATCTGGTTTAAGGTGAATTCTTATGATGGGAATTATATTTTCTTTAGATTGCTGTGTACGTTTGAAGGTCTTGGGATCTACACCTAGTTGTTTTAGGCTCTCATCCTCAAGTCGTGCAGAGTCAGTAACTTCTATATTGGCAACAGCTGGATATATCTTTATCTCTTCTACGAGTTTTTTTATTTCCTCTGTCGGTGTTAGTGGCTCAAATAGCACAGAGACTTTTTGTTGTTTCTGTAAATATACCCCAAGTTGGTACGCCGAGTAAGCAAGAAATAGGAAGAAATTAAGCAGTACTACCGTTATGCTCGTCATAATAACTGTCGATATAAATGTAGGGGTATTCCTCTTTATATACTGCATCGCATATTTAATCGAAAGATGCATCTTGTTTACCATTTATTTTATGTATTTTCTAATAGTGTTAATTAATAAATCGAGGTCTCTTTCGGTAAAAGCTAGTTTTTCTTTATAGAGTTTTGGTGTGAGGTCTAATAGCTTTTCAACTGTAACGGGTAGCAGCGCAGCAAGTTTCTCTTTAATAGAGTCAGGAAGTTCCTGTAATACCTTTTTTGTTTTCTCGTCTAGATTCGGTGGGGGAGCATAGTAACGTCTCTTTAGCTCGTCAAATGTTAGATTTTTATATATTTGTCCTTGTTCTAGGTACCAAATTCTAGGTTTACTAAATTGGTGATATATATCTAGATCGTGAGTGGCTATAACTAGGGTTATTCCCTTTATGGGTAAGCGTTTTAGAATCTCCACTATTAGTTCGTGATTATATGGATCAAGATCACCTGTGGGTTCATCTGCAAGAAGTATATGTGGACTGGTAGCCAATGCACGTGCGATAGCTACTCTTTTCTGTTCTCCTCCAGACAAGTATTGGGGGTAGTAGTCTTTTTTTTCAAGCATTCCAACCATATTTAGAAGGTTTAGCACGATATCCTCCTGTTCATGCCTATTTACTCCTATAATTTCGAGTACAAATCTTATGTTTTCAAAAACAGTTTTATGGGTTATTAATCTGTTGTTTTGGAAAACGAATCCGATGTTTTGTCTTAAGAGGGTAAGTTCCTTTTGAGAAAGGTTGTTTACAGAACGGTCGTTTATCTTGATATCTCCGTGGTCTAAGATCTCTTCTCTGATTATTAGTTTTAGTAAGGTGCTTTTCCCTGAACCTGATTTCCCAGTTAAAAGTATCACGTCCTTAGGTTTTATTAGAAAGTCCTCTCCTAGTAATATTGGAATTATTTTATTTTTTAAAGAGAATATTTTAGTCGCTTTTACCCCTTTTACAGTAATCATATATAAGATTATACAGAAGTAGGATATTTATGTTGCCCTTGAGAATCTTTTGAACA
>WFZN01000027.1 GCA_015489555.1 Candidatus Dojkabacteria bacterium
GTTTCGCCCCACGCCCCAGCCTAAATTTATATTAAACTTCCATACAGAAGTGATATACTATATTAACCAACCTAATATAACCAAATTCTTAATATGTCTACTAAACTTTCATCTTCAAAAATTGCAAAAGGCATTGCTATATTAGTAGGTTGGGTAATACTTACACTCGTAGTACTCTCAGTTAAAGTAGGTAATGCCCCACTTAGAAATTACTTAGAATTTAGTGCCGCAAGTTTACAACTTGATAACAGGCCTTACTCCCTTATTGCAGGCTGTGATAAGTTTTTTAGTTCTAAAGAAGACGCACAAAAAGCCCTTGAAGAAGTAACAAATATCCTAAAACAAGATCAAGAACTTAAAACTCTTATAGAACAAGAGCAAGTATTAATAGGAATAATGCAAACCCCAAGTAACCACCGAGCAGACTGTAAAAATAATATAGCGATTAGTGTATCGTACCCAACACACGAACTTAAAGAAAAAATTGAAAACATCCTAGAGCAAAAAGGACTTTTAGACAAATACGTAATTAACCTTTCTAATTTTTAAAAAACGAGACAATTTGGGTCAGAATATACTAGCTTAGAATCAGTCTTTTATTAAATGGCCGATTGAATCAAAAGCAGTTAACGTGTCTTGTATAATACAGCTATGAAACCACGAGAAAATGGCCCCCAATATAGTTCTGACATATCTTCAGGAAGCCCTGCTACTGCTACAGCTGAAACTCCCAACCCCCCCCAAAAGCCGGAGACTACTGATACAGAGCCGTTCCTTACAAGCCATACTGCACAAATTGTTTACGCTGTCACCTCTATTTCTCTCTTAATTAAGACGGCACTAGACTTCCTTAGTGCAAAACTTGTTGCTTACCATTTAGGTCGTGTCCATGCTGCAGGCTCTACCCACCAACCTTTGCTGTCACCTGATACAGTGGTCAAATTGGCCGCTTGGTATACTACCTCGCTTGAGATCCCTGCCAGAATACTTGCCACGGTAACCGGTATAACCACTGTAGAAGCAACCTTATATATCCATATGGGAGAACTACTAGTCGCTTTAGGTTTACTAGCCTTAGCTTTAGAAATCTTGCCCCTATCCTTTATTAAGCCAAAAGAAAATAGTTAAAAATATACAACTTGATGCAAATTACAAAAGAATAACTAGAATAGTAGGCATTATAAAGCCTTATCTTTTCTACTTGGGATTTCATTCGCAAAGGCCCGGTATGATGCTTATACGGGGTATGATATAATCCCTCAAATTACAAACAATAATATATTAATAACATCATGCGAACATGATAAGAAACCCAAGGATAGAGGCGGTAAGAGGCCCTGAGGAAGCAGAAAACCCTGACAATAAAACCACGTGGGGAGAATATGCCAAGAGGTTACTCCCTGTAATAGGGTTTGTAGCTCTTCTTTTCCTATCAGACATTGCTTCTTATATAGTAAGCGCAACTGGCACTGAAACATTAGGGCCAGATACCCACCCAGCAGCCAAGCTTGCCTTAAACTTTTTAAGCATCTTCTGGCAAATGCGTAATGTGATTATGCAGGAATTTACTTATATACTCCCAGGCCTACCTCCTGAAACAGCACAATTTATGGCCGATGGTGCTACACGAGTAATTACCGCTATCAGTGTGAAAGGGACAGGGTTGGCAGTACGAGAAACATTAGCTAACATTATTCCCCCTTTTGCCCGCCAGAAGGGCAAGAAGTAGTAACTAAACATCCCCACCCATTAAACATAGCAAATACACAGCCTAATAATACCACCAACTGGTGGGACTTAACGTGAGACAGAATACCCCCTGTTAATAGGGAGTGGGGCTCTAATATAGAGTCACGAAACAATATATAATCACATATGACAATAAACAAAAAATATTTTAACGATATAAGTAGTTTTCCTAAACAATTTAATGATGGCCTAAAAATTATTAAAAGCCAAATACCAGCCTTAAGCCAAAAAGCCTTTACACAAGTAACCGTATGCGGCATGGGGGGAAGCAGCTTATACGTAGAAGTTGTAAACCAACTTGTTGCAAACATCACGGGTAAAACTTTAGCTATTAAGGCTCACCGTACCTATGGCAACACACTACAGATAGACTCTAAAACCCTATACATTGTTGCCTCATACTCAGGAAACACAGAAGAAACAATAGATTCGTTTAATACCCTTATAAATAGTGGCCTTAAAAACAATGTCACTGTATTTACAAGTGGCGGTAAATTGCTAGAACTTGCAAAACATTATAATATTCCATCTTACAAAATACCAACAGGCATACAACCGCGCCTTGCAACCGGGTATTTTATGATAGGGCTTTTACACGTCTTAACACTTGCAAATTTTGTTGACAAATCCGTAACAAAACAATTCTTGGATGCTGCTACCAATATAGAGAAATTAGTAGATCAAAAAGAAGCCCAAATCCTTGCTAAGAAACTATACAAACACGTACCTGTAGTATATACTGTAGACACAATAGCTTATCTTGCTCGAATAGCAAAAATTAAGTTTAACGAAAACTCTAAAATTGCCAGTTTCTGGTATTATTTTCCGGAACTTAACCACAACGAAATGATAGGCTTTACAAATAGGGTGATGCCTGCTTATTTTCTAATACTAAGCACCCAGTTTACCGTGAAGCGTAATCAAAAGCGGATTGAAACATTTTCCAAGGTAATTAATAAACTTGGATATCCAGTATACATTTACAATATGAAAGGCAAAAACCTTATAGAACAAGCCTTATCAACGTATATGTTTATAGATTATGTAACGTATTATCTTGCAGAAGCTTACAACACTGACCCCGAACCCGTACCATTAGTAGAGGAGTTTAAGAGGTTGTTAAGGGGGTAGGGAACGACTACGTTAAGTCATATTTACTGCGTTTCAAATAAAACGACAATTTATCGGATTAATCCCAGGATGCAAGTGTGTTTTCGCGATATTCCTAAGCAACAGGGCCACCGGAGCTTCCTCCCCCATCATTTTCTCCTTTAACCGGAAATATAAAAAGTGTTGTATTACCAGGTCCAAAACCTGACAGGTTAAGGCTTTTTAAGACATTGTCTAAATCAGTGCCACTCAGAACCACAGCAAAAAACTTGTTTTGCTCTCCTAATAACTCTGCCAGTTTTCTAGTTACGCCTCCATGAAACATAGTACCTTTATCCTTCTTGGCAGAGTCCTTAAATTCATCTCCCTGTTCCTCACCATCCTGTATTACTTTGGAAACTTCGGTATCGGTATCCATAGTTAAACCTCCATAAGGTTTATCCCCCTTGCTACCAGTTTGTGAAAACGAAAGGTTTCTGGGAGGGGTTCCCCCTAAAATAAGACTATTCTTTACAGGAGCCAAATCAGGAGAATGTACCAAAATGTAAACAGATTCCCGTTCTTCTTTAATAATAATATTAAACCTTATTTTCTGTCCCCCATCCCTCTCTGCATTCCCCGCTGTCTGAAGCGGTTTCCCATAATGTAAAGCGTTGCTTATGGCCCTTTCGACAAAATAAAATAATAT
>WFZN01000028.1 GCA_015489555.1 Candidatus Dojkabacteria bacterium
GAATAGACGGCTTGGCGTCGGGTTTATACATGATTACAATTTTTGGGTTTTTACTTCTTAATGTGGCTTTTCCGCAGTCGTTTTGGATATTTGGTAGACACTCTGTTGCCGCTATGCTAATGAGTCTTTTTGGCACATTATTGGTGTATTTTTACTTTAATATTCCTCCAGCCAGAGTATTTATGGGTAGCCCTGGGGCGTTGCCGATTGGGGCTGTATTTTTCCTTGTTGCAGCATATACAGATACACTTGAAGCCTTTGTATTTTTTATGTTGATATATTTGGTGGATTTGCTTAGTAGTTTTTTACAAATTTTATCAATTAAATTAAGAGGTAAAAGATTGTTTCCAATAGCTCCTATACATCATTATTTTCAGCACAAGGGCTGGCCGGATGCAAAGGTTACTATGCGGGCATATTTTTTACAAATCTTGTTAGTTATGATAGGAATCCTGGTGCAGATATATGTCCGTAAGATGTTCTATTAGTTAGTATAAATGTAAAATAAGGCTTAGCGCAAATGTATACTCAGCTGTTAGTAACTGTTGGTCCTTCTACCATAAAAAAGAATATACTAGAGAAGTTACTTGATATCGGTGTGCGTAATTTTCGGTTTAATTTTAAACATAATAGCGTTGAATGGCATAGTCAGCATATACTGAACCTACGGCATTTAGCTCAAAGAAGAGGAATACACGTTAATGTTATGTTAGATTTGCAAGGGCCCAGCGTAAGGGTTAAACTGGCTGATGCTAATACTAGTATCAAGATTGAGCCTGGAACAATTTATAGTCTGGTTAAAGAAATAAAAAATCCAAATGATATCTCTGTTACACATCCTCAAGTGTTTAGTCACTTAAAAGATGGCAATGTGATATACATGAACGAGGGAAGGTTAAAGTTCATTCTAGAAATAACCGATAAGCTAGAGTATCTTTTACATCCCGAAGTTAAGGGAGTATTACGGAATGGAGTTTCGTTTAATGTTGAAGGTGTAACTTTTACAAAGCTGCCTGTACTAACAAAGCGAGATCTTAAAGGACTGGATTTAGCAGCGGCTGGGCTGGTAGACACTTTAGCTATCTCATTTGTAAGAGGGGCCAAAGATTTAGTTACGGTTAAGGAACAGCTTAGGAGGTTAAACGTCGTAGGCGTTGGGTTAGTATCTAAAATTGAAACTACAGCAGCAGTTGAGCGCTTAGAAGAAATAATTGATGAAAGTGATGTTATTATGATTGCAAGGGGGGATCTTGCACTAGAAACCCCATTTTACAAGGTACCAACGTTACAAAAAGAGATTATTGCAGCAGCGCGTGGTAGTTCTGTACCGGTTATAGTGGCTACCCAAATGCTAGAGAGTATGATTAAAAATCCTTTTCCAACAAGGGCTGAGATTTCAGACGTTGGCAATGCAGTTTACGATAAAGCAGATGTTTTAATGTTATCAGGTGAAACAGCAATAGGGGAGTATCCTGTACTAGCTGTAGAAACTATGGTAAAAATTGCTGAATATGTCGAAAGTCACCCCGTGAAGTGTCATTTTGATATACCGTACAGTGTAAAAACTCAGAAACAGAGGTTGATTGCCTCTGTGGCAGAGCTTATAAAAGAGTATACAAGGGAAAGGGGTTCAAATAGTAAGGTTTTTGTTATACTTTTTGCCCATGATCTTGGAATAATAAATGATTTTGTAAGATATAGGATACAGGTACCTTCAGCTGTTTTTTGGAAGGGTAATCCCTCAGGTTTTAATCGCTTATTTCTACGTTATGGCATAAAGCATGCATTTTTGTTACAGCAAAGTTTTGATACAGAACATCTCTTTGTGAATTATGCTATAAAGCGCGTTAAAGATAACGGAGTGTTACGGCCTAATACAAATGTTATTGTAATTTTTGATGAGAAGATTTTACCTAAAACACGGGCTGCACGATTAAGAATATTTAGGGTGTAAACATGAGGGTAAAGGCTTTTCTTTCTGTCGCTCTTTTAGAAAGTATAAGAGGCTATCTTCTTAATAAACGTAGGTACATAAGTAAAGAGGCTTTTGTATCGTACTGTTGTTCTGTTCCCCGACCAGTCGCTATAGCAGAGTTAAAGGAAACAGAGCATGAATTTGTTTTATCGTACAGGGATTCAAGAAGGACAAATTTGGGTCAGGAACCTCTATGTTGTATCTTAAAAAATACCAAGATACGAACCTATTTTGTATTAGTTTTTAACAAAACAAGACAAGTATCTAGTGACGTATATAAAATAAACCTTGAATATGGAGTTTACAGGCATGTAGGTGTGTTGGATTACTGGGATTTTTTAAGAATAAAAGTCGTGCAAGAGTTGTTTCGAAGTCAATCTTATGGAGGCTTTGATAGCAAGCAACTTGGTAAGAAAGTCGTTATCGTTGGTAGTGAGTTTTATAAAAAACCAAAAGCCGAGGATATGTACTTATTGCATGAGTTTTACGTGCTTGAAGATAAGTTGTTTTTGGGGGACACCTTGCCATTTTGGTTAGAAAAACGGAAGTTAGAAAAAAGGAGGTTTTTATTAACAGCTGCTATGTGGGAGTAGGAGTCGGGGTGTTTGTGGGTGTGGGAGTAGGGGTAGATGTAGGAGTGGAGGTTGGTGTAGTCGTACCGGTTGAAGGAGATGGTGTTGTAGTTACAGATATTGTCGGGGTTGGTGTGATAGAGGTTATAGGGGTAGGAGAGGCGGAGGGAGAAGCAGAGGGGGTCGGTGACACAGCCATTCGGGTTAAGAGTTTTTGTGGCAGGCCTTGGTATAAAAACGGGTTTTGAGAGGGTATAAAAAGATCGTTGTTGGGTGACGTTCCCCCGGATTTATGGTAAGACTGGTTATTGGTTTGGATCAGATGTGATTCTATAAACTTCTTGCGTTGATACATAATTATTGTCAATATGATAAACACCACTACTAGAATAAAGTTTATTATGTGATACAGCTTAGCGTGGTAGCTAGCGCCTTCTTCGAGGTTAAGGCGTTTTTGCATTTTTGATTATAGCGTATGCTATTATTAAATATGGTTTTGTTATTAAGAGATTTTGATTTACAAACTGCTCCAAAATTAAATAAAGAGGCTATAGTGGGGCGAAAAGTGACAATGCTTAAACCGTTATTAAGGGGGGAAGCTAAATATATTCCAGATTTTTTTGTGGTAACTACCAAAGTTTTTAAGGATTTGTTTGAGAAAATCTATGTAGACAGTACGTTACCGCCCATAGACAAAGTTAGGCAATATATTTTGGATTATCCTTTTGATACTGAGTTTATCGACAAGCTTGCATATGTTTACAGGTCTCTTAGCCGGTGGTCTCTTGCTAAGGTTGCTGTTAGGTCCTCTGTTAGTGCTTCTTCGTTTCCCGGTGTAAGTTTCTCAGGTATATATAAAACATACCTTAATGTACAGGGTGTGGATGAGCTAGTTTTGGCAATTAAGAAGGTGTACTTGTCTTTCTTTGATGATGTCGGGTTGCATTATTTAAAGAGGTATAAAATTCCGTTTACTAAGGTCAATCTGGCGGTTATGGTGCAAAGATTAATCGTGCCTGAGGTGTCTGGCTTGGCATATTCGTTTGATCCAGCTTTGCACACTCAGGATCATTTTACTATTGAAGCAGTGTATGGGAGTGGAGAAGTAATTGCTGATGGGGAAGTTAATCCGGATGTTTATGTCGTTGATAAAAGCAGCTTAAAGATTACGGAGAAAAAGATTAGTCCCCAATTTTGGATGCGTTCCTTTGCGAACGTGCGGGTTGCGACTTCTGAGGAAGTCGCAACCCGCACCGAGCTCTCCAGGGTGTGGCATTATACGGCCAAATTAACAGATACTCAAATACAGCTTTTAGGGCGTTTGCTTAAAACACTTGATAAATATTACGAGGACTTTACAGTAGAGTGGGTATTTAGCGGAAGTCATTTTTATGTACTACAGGTAAAGGGATCTGTACGCAATAGTAAAGGGGGAGCACACCAGAAAGATACGTTAGCCCCTGGAGTTAAGTTTCCGATATTGGTAGGTACCCCTTTGAGTAGAGGCGAGGTTATTGGCAAAAGCATCGTATTAAGTGAGGAACTACTAGAGCGCTTAACCGATAAGCAAATTCAGCGTAAAATAAAAAACAAGATCTTGGTGACATCTTCTTTGTCAAGAAGGTTACGTGATATACTGCTTATTACTCCAGTTAAAGCTGTTATCCTTGATACTGGAAGCGTGCGTTCTGATGTAGGGTTCTTCCTAGAAGAGTTAGGGGTGCCATCTATAGGGGGCACTTATAATGCAACTAAAGTGATAGAAAGCGGGGCTAAGTTGCATGTTGATGCTAACAGTGGTTCCGTTTATTTGGTTTAAAAATACAAAACCTGGTTTAAATTGGCGTCTATTTAACGCTGTTTTTGGGGGCCTTTTTAAGAAAAGCTCTAACGGTAGGGTTGTGTTCAAGACGTTTTAAAAGTGTAAGGGCATCTTTAAAGGTAAGTTTTCCCCTTTTTACTACCTCAAACAGCATAGTTGGTTCAAGATCACTTATCAGCTGGACTTTTTCAAGTTGAGCATTACGAGTAGGGGTGAAGTTAATAGTTATTATCTGACCGGACTCGCATTTTAAACACTTTATACTAGCGATTATTTTGGCACCTACAACTGCACGTATGTCTACCTCTTCTGGAGTAAAACGTTTACCGCATTTTTCGCAATAACGTATATGATCGTTAACTATCTTTTGTTTTAACTCAACTACTATTGGATTACTTGTTATAATCTGGGTAGATGTTGGATTGTTTGTTGAATTGTTGGCTAATTCCATAAAATATTATATCAGTAGAGTCAATGCCCTCAAAAACTCGCAAACAAACCAAGGCTGTGTCTGCAGGGCACAACAAACGCAGCGAACAAGTGGCAAGCCGGGGTAAATCTTCAGCTAACCTTTCTAAAGATCAGGTAAGTAAATTAATCGGTGTAAAAACGAGTAATATAACTAAGACAAAACTTCTAAACTCACCTGGGGTTAAAAGCCTTTTAGAGAAAGGTAAAGAACGTGGATTCGTAGTAGACGAAGAGATATTTGATACTTTAAAAGAATGGTATCATCCTGATGTTGTGGATATGCTTTTTCAAGTACTGGAGGAAGAAGGTATAACAGTAAAATACACCCCTGAGTCAATGGAGAAAAGAAGAAAAACTCCAAGGCAATTAACTTTAAATGAAAAGATTCAAATATTACGAAGAATAATGGCAAGTGCTTCTGGCAACCCATTAAGATCCTATTTAAACGAGATTAGTAATATACCATTATTAACAGCAGAAGAAGAGGTAGAACTTGCTAAACGAATAGAAGCTGGTGACAAAGAAGCAAGAGATTTATTTATCTTAGCCAATTTAAGGTTAGTTGTAAGCACTGCAAAGCGCTTTGCCAAAAGCGGCCTTGATTTTTTGGATCTTATCCAAGAAGGGAACAAGGGCCTAATGAAGGCTGTTGACAAATTTGATTATAAAAAGGGTTGGAAGTTTTCCACATATGCAACATGGTGGATTAGGCAGGCTATAACAAGGGCGATTGCTGATCAGTCGCGTACCGTTCGTATTCCGGTACATATGACAGAAAGGATAAGTGAGCTTAAACGAATTGAGCATGAGCTTACTACAAAACTTGGTAGGAAGCCTACTATAGAGGAATTGTCAAAGGCTGCTAAAATACCGGTTGAGAAGATCTTATATATTCAACGAGTCGCCCAGTCAATAGTCTCCTTAACGGGAGAGCGTTCACCAAGCAGTGCAGAGGACGACGCAGTAACCCTAAGCGAGATTATTAGTGATGAAAGTATTGTGGAAGATCCTGCAAAGATTGCTACAAGACGGATTTTAATGGAAAAACTTATGGAGTACATTAAAGAACTACCCGAGCGCGAGCGGCAGGTGTTAGAACTTCGTACAGGTATCCATGATGGTATTGCCCGTACGCTAGAGGAGGTAGGGCGTATATTTAGTGTTACCCGTGAGCGTATACGCCAGATAGAGGCTAGAGCCATTCAAACATTAAAAGAGATAGCTAAAGAACGATTAAAACAAGAGCAGGAGTCACTAAGGCGTCAAATTAAGGAGGCTATAGATAGGGCAGAAGAACAATTACTAGAAAATGATGTCAAAAAATAGGTTATAATCATTTAGTTTATTTCTATCAACTTGGTGGCCATAGCTCAGTGGTAGAGCGCCTGCCTGTGGAGCAGGTGGTCGCGGGTTCGAATCCCGCTGGTCACCCATTTTAGTTTTGTCTTACTTTGGCGTATTGGCTAATGGTCGTTTTTTGTGTATACTTTTAAATATGGTTAAACCAGTAAGCTCTGAGATCCCTTACGATACAGTCAATTTACTATATAACAATGTGTTCGTACTGTCACAGTTGGAGAAATTCCTTTTGTATGTGTCGTACTATCTAAGGTATATAGTTATGATAGTTGAAGCAGTTATTGTAGTGATATTCGTGGTACACGCTATGTATGATTCTACGCTTTTAAAACTTGAACGTAAAATAGAAGCATATGTCAATTATTTCAAGAACAATACGGCTGAAGAATCTCACGTAAGATATGTGTTGGGCTTAAATGGAGATTTATTAAAAATCGATCGTGAGAGATATTCCTTATACGAATTAAATAACAAGGTATTAAAACTCGTACCGTCGGGTGTAGTAGTAAAGAGTGTTTCCTTCTCGGGTAAAGACGTATCATTAAGGGGTAGTGGGGAGTCGTTTTTGGCGGTTGCAAAGCTGCAGGAGAATATTCGCAACTCGGTTTTTATAGATAAAAATAGTGTCTATTTCAATGTTACACGCAAACCTCAAGGAGAGGTGGAGTGGGAGGTAAATTTTAAATTTGAATAGGTCATGTCTAAAAAGAGTAGTAATGTAATAAAAATTTCTTTAGCTACAAATGGTTTTGTTATAGTATTTATTTTCCTTTTGATCATTTTGGTCATAAGGCCTGCAATGACCGAAATTTTTAGGTTACGTAAAAGGTATGCAGAGTATAATCGCGTTTATACGGAGCTATCACGTAAATATGACCAACTTGAGCGTTATAGAGGGGCTCTCCTAACTAATGATGAGCTTTTGCATAAACTAAACTTCGTCTTCCCTTATGATTATAATTATTCCTATCTTGCAAGATACCTTCAGTATTTAGTCGAAGATAAACTGGATTCAAAGATAATAAGTATAGGTTATAACAAGAATGTTAATACAAAATTGGTTCAAAAATTCAGAAAATCAGGAATTACGCGCGTAGAGCCTGTTACATTTTATATAACTATAGAGGGAGACTTAACTTCCATGTTAGACTTTGTACGCCTTCTTGAGCAAAGCCCTTTTATGCCCCAGGTATTAATGATAAATTATGAACTAAATAACAAGAAGATAGATAATAAAGAAACATATACTATAACATTTGTAGTATATAAAACCAAAAGGGTAATATCTTATAAAGACATGTATGACATACGTTGATACACCAACTCAGAAAAAACTCCGAGAGTATTTCAAATTGTTAATTATGGGAGGCATAGTATTGGTGGTTACACTAATTGTCGTAGAAATTTATTGGATAAGCAGAAAGCGGGTTGATATTGTAAGTGAGGCTCACAGCTACCTGATGCCATTGCCTGAGTCAGTAAGTTTAGACTTTCTTTTAGAAAAAGCAAATGCTGTAGAAGATGAGGAACCCGCCTTAAGCGCTTGGTTTAGCCTTATAGATACAAAAAAGCTCGGAGATACTGCCCAAACTCAAAGGGGAAACTAAAATAGGATTTATAATGTAGAGGGCTGTTTGTCAGTTATTAGGATTCCTTGTAGGTGGTCGTACTCGTGCTGTACTACCCTAGCATCAAAGCTTTTTAGGGTTTGTCTTTGTCTGTTTCCGTTAATAGTTATGTAAGATATCTTTATTTTATAAGCCCGAGTAACAGGAACAGTTGTATTGGGGATGCTCAAACACCCTTCCGTATCGGTTACCGTTTTATGACCCAAATATGAAAGTTTGGGGTTTACAAACAGTTCCCATTGATTATTAATATGGGCTACGAATGCATTCGCTAATATACCAATTTGTACCGCAGACAATCCGACGCCTTCCATCTTTACTTGGGTGGGGGCAGACATCACGGCATTGTATAATAAATTAAACAGGAGTTTTAGAATGCTACTATCGTGAGTGTTTATAGGTTTTGAGGGTGTGTGTAAGATTCTATTATGTTTAAGGTTTTTCACAGTAAGAATCCTGGGGGTATTGGCTTTTAAAAGCTTGAATTCATGGCTAAGATATGGTTTTAGGCTATCTGGTATTTGCATACTGTATGATATCACGCGTTTATTGGTTTTATCTTTGCCAGTTTTGGCTTGTACAGGGCGTGGGGCGAAACGTTTTTAAGTTTCTTGGTTATACATTCCAAATCCGTTTATTTTAACACCTTGCCCGGGTTAAAGTTCCCAAAACTCTTGTGTTTCGCCCCACGCCCTACATTAATTTGTCAAATTTAATTGTACAGTGTATAATAGAAACACTTATGGACAGGAGAGTGGTATCCCACAATCTAGAAAAATTTATCGGTAAGCGGGTTCATACACGTGGATGGCTCCATAAAGTGCGTGATATAGGCAAGATCATCTTTTTGGTGCTTCGCGATCGGGGTGGGATATTTCAGGTTGTGGTAGAGGCTGATAGTGAGAAAAAGAAGGTTAGGGGTTTACAGCCTGGGAGTGTCCTATACATAGAGGGGGATGTTGTTAAAACAGGGAGAGACCAACCAAGGGTTGAGTTGAAAGATCCCGATATAACGGTAAAGGTGCCTGTTACCAAGGTTCCTCCTATTAAGTATTATTTACCGGAGCTAGATGTAAATCTTGATACCGAACTTCAGTATAGGGCTCTTTCAATACGAAATCCTAAGAAGGCTTTTATATTCAAGATTCAAGCCGAGTTACTGAAAAATTTGCGTAATGCATTTGAAAAACATGAATTCGTAGAGTTTAGGCCAGCAACTCTTATGGCAACGCCATCTGAAAGCGGTGCTGACGTGTTTGAGGTGAATTTTTTTGATAAAAGGGTTGTGTATCTTGCCCAAAGCCCTCAGTTCTATAAGCAGATTATGTTGGGGGCTTTTGAGCGTGTATATTCTGTAAGTTCTGTATTTAGGGCGGAAAAGCATGATACCTCAAGGCATTTGTTAGAGATTACTCAAATAGACGGCGAATTGGCATTTATAGATGACTATATGGAAGCTGTCGATATTGCAGAAGAAATATTAAAAGAAGCAATTGTAAGTGTATACGATAACTTTGCGCATGACTTTGAGAAGTTTGGTTATCCCGTACTTGCTGGTATAGATAAGGAATGGCCAAGATTAAAAGTAAAGGAGATCTTGCACATAATTGAGAAACAAACTGGTAAGTCAGCAAACCGCGTAGAGTTGGACCTTGACCCAGAAGATGAGAAAATTATCGGTGAATATGTCTTGAAAAAATACGGTACTCCTTTTGTTTGGGCAATAAATTTTAAGGCAGATAAAAATCCGTATACTAAAAACGATCCAAATAATCCGGATGAATCATTGAGTTATGATTTAATTTTTGCTGGATTGGAGGTTTTGTCCGGTACGTGGCGTATTAATAATTTTGAAGAGTTGAAAAGTAGGCTGGCAAAGATAACTAAAGATATAAAACAATATGAATTCTATCTGCAGGCATTTAAATATGGTATGCCAGAAGAGGCTGGTTTTTCTTACGGTTTGGAGCGTTTAACCAAACAACTTTTTGGTTTATCAAACATAAGAGAAGCAACACTGTTTCCGACTGATTTAAAGCGCGTTGGAGGGCAGCCTATTTCAAGAATAGATATATAATATACAAGATAGTTTATGGCAAAAAAATCAAAGGGCAAAAAGGACCATATTGAGATCAACTTATTTTGGGTGGTGTTTGCAATCTTTTTTGTATTCTTAGTAGTTTGGATATTTAGGCGTTTAAGTACGGGGCACTCGGTTAATATGGGTGACGTGTCACAATATATGGTAGTGCCTTCAAAATTCGATGAGGACCCTGTGCTAGGAGACATAAACAAAGCTAAGTTTCTTGTATTTGAGTATTCGGATTTTGCTTGTCCGGTATGTCAGAGGTTTAGAGTAAAAGAATTCCCAGTTATAAAGGAATATGTGCTTAAACATGGTGGAGCCTGGGTTGGTAAGTATTTTGTAGCTGTACCTTCTCACAAGATCGTAGCTGAGCCTGCTATGGTTGTAGCTACCTGTGTTAAATTGGTAGCTGGTAATAGCGTTTATTGGCAGTTTTCTCAAAAGGTCTACGAAGGGCTTTATAATAATAAGATTCCGACAATACCTCTTGACAAGTACTATAGTTATCTTGTAAAATTAGCAGAACTGCCCTTTGAACAAGAGAGCGCTGTAAATGAGTGTTTAGATAAATATGGGGGGGATCCCTCAAAAATATATAGCCAGAGCCAGGCATTCGTTGAAAAAGAAATAGGCGACACGCTGTTGCCGGCAGGATATAACGGAATAAAAAAACCCGTTAAGTTAAAGCAGGTCGGGTTAGGAACTCCTATGTTTGTAGTATGTACAAGTCTTATAGATAACCAATGCAGGGGATACCCCATACTCGGTTATAAACAGGCCGATGAATTTATATCTGTAATAGAAAAAGTTGTAAACAGCAAAAGATAAAATAACTTAATTATTGTCAATAATGAGTATCTCATACAAATCTGACCGTATTAATCTTACGGATGTATCCTTAGATATCCCTTCTTTCCAAGGGTTTTTTGAACTTATTGAGGAGTCATATAATCGTTTTTTGAATGAAGGGCTGTGGAAGGCAATACAGTCGATAAACCCTATTACAGACACACTGGGGCGTATGTGGAGAGTCGAGTTTTTAGACTATGAGATACGAGAACCGGAACATACACTAGAAGAAGCTAGAATGTATGATTTAACATATTCGTACCCGGTTTATGTAGACGTAAAGCTTACTAACCTGCAAAGTGGTAAGCAGCAGCGTCAAACAGTATTTTTTGGACATATTCCTGCTTTAACGCGGGAAGGGTATTTCGTTATCCATGGTGTTATTAGAATAGTTCGCCCTCAGATTCTTAAGGCTCCGGGTATTATGTTTGAGAAGGGTAAGGTTAGTCCTAGTAATCCAAATAAGTATATTGCCAGGTTGGTACCTCAGATAGGTACCTGGTACAGCATTGAGATGAATCGTAAAAACATTGTAATGGTTTCACTTGGGCGCCAAAGCCGTAAAATATTATTTACAACGTTGTTAAGAGCTCTAAAAGGATATAACACAGCTGAAATAAAGAGACTGTTTGATGAGGTAGATAAGTGGGGATATATAGAATCTACCTTACAGATGGACAAAAATCGCTCTCAAGAAGATGCAGTATTTGAAATATATTCCAAATTAAGACCTAATGAGATGGTAACATATGATAGGGCATATCGTTTTATTAGGTCTTTGCTGTTTAGTAAGACCAGGTTTAATCTTGGTGAGGTTGGAAGGTACCAATTAAATGTAAAGCTGGGTTTAGATTTTAAAAAGGCAAGATTATATACGAAAGATTTGGTCGAAGCTGTAAAGAGATTGATTCTTATCAATAGGGGGCAGTTTCCACCTGAGGATCCATTTGACTTGTCAAATAGAAGAGTAAGAATGGTAGGGGAGTTGTTAACTGATCTTATGGTAGATGTAATGCAAAAATTTGAAAGGGCAGTAAAAGACAGAATGAGTAGATACGGAGCATCGGCAGAGGGGCTAAAACCAGCAGCTTTTGTTCCTTCTAAGATTATTACCTCCCAAATAGAGTCGTTTTTGGGTTTGAATCCTTTATCAAAATTTTTGGGCCAAAATAATATATTCGAACATATAGAGGAATTGCGCAGAATAACTGCTAAAGGGAGGGGAGGACTAACCTCTGATAACGCCACAGCTCAGGCGCGTGATGTACATTACTCCCATTTTTCAAGATTAGGTATTGCTTCTCCAGAAGGGTTAAACGCCGGTTTAATTAGTCACCTTGCAATACTTGCTAGAGTAAATAAGTATGGTTTTATCGAGGCTCCATTTAGAAGATTAAAAAGAGAGGTAAAAAACGACGGTAAAAGCTCTTTAAACCGTATTTTAGCGGAAGACATAGAAAATAATGGTAAAGTAATAGCTCAGAAGGGTACCTTAATAGATAAACCATTAGCCCAGAAGCTAGCAAAGCTAAAAGACAAAAAGACATTAAGGGTGTATCCTTTTGAAACCGACAAGATTGATTATCTTTCTTATCATGAAGAAACCAAATATTGGATAGGCGTTTCTACATATAAAAAGGACGAACATGGTAACTATTTGCCAGATCTGGTGCTGTTAAGACATAACGGTGAGTATCACTTTGGATCCACGGAACATATGGACTACGTAGATGTTAAACCATGGCAGGTATGTAGTGTAGGCGAGGCTTTGATACCGTTTGTGGATAGAACATATTCCTACCGTGCCGCTGTGGGAGCAAACATGCAGAGGCAGGCTTTACCACCCGTGTTTACGGAAGCACCTTCTGTGGGAACGGGAACCGAAGAGCTCGTTGCAAGGTATAGCAGAAAAGCAATATACGCTCCTGAGGATGGGGAAGTAACATATGCGGATGCTAACTATGTGATTTTTAAAGGCAAGAGCGGTAAGAAATATGAATTTACGATAAAGAACTTTGTTCAGACTAATGACAAAGTAGCTGAGACACAAAAGGTACGTGTAAAACCCAGAACTAAGGTTAAGAAGGGGGACCTACTTGTTGATGGGCCAAGTATGCAAAATGGGGAACTTGCCCTAGGTCGTGAGATACTGGCTGCTGTAATGCCGTTTGAAGGATATAACTATGAAGATGGTTTCGCGGTTTCAGAGAGGATACTAAAGGAAGATACATTCACCACCGTAAAGATTCATATGTTTACCCAAGACTTAAGGGAGACGTTATTGGGACCAGAGATTTTGACAGCAGATATTCCAAATGTAAACCCTAAGTTGTTACGTAATCTTACCCGTGAGGGCATAGTACGGGTCGGAGCTTTAGTTGAAGGCGGAGACATACTAGCTGGTATCATTGCTCAAAAGGCTGATAAGCAGCTTAGCCCGGAAGAACTTTTGTTACGAGCAGTTTTTGGTGAACTTAGCAAAGAGGTTAAAAACAACTCTTTACGCTTGCCGCACGGTATGAAGGGGATAGTGATTAGAACAGAGGTTTTATCACGTGAGAAGGGACACCCATTACCAGCTGGGGTAATGAAGCGGGTAAAGGTATGGGTAGCAGAGTTAAAACGAGTAGAGGTTGGTGATAAGTTCTCCGGTTTATATGGTGATAAGGGTACAGTTGCACAAATCTTTCCTGAGGAGGATATGCCTTATACGAGGGATGGTAGACCAATAGACATAGCTATTTCTCCGCTTCTTGTGAAGCGAATGAATATGGGTATCTTGCCTCAGCTTATGTACGCAAATCTAGCGCGCGCATTGGGGGTTAAATTGGTTGTGCCTCCATTTGCAAAAATCAATAAACGAAAGTTGGATGACTTGATAAACAAGGTGGATCAAGTTAAATTGTACAAGCAAGAATTATGGGATGGGCGTACAGGTGAAAAACTAGATAATGTTGTAACAGTTGGTTATAAGTATATGTTGCGATTAAAGCATTTGGCATCAGATAAAATGGCAGCGCGTTCAACTGGCCCGTATTCTGTGGTTACTATGCAGCCTGTAGGTGGTAAGTCTCATATGGGTGGTCAAAGATTTGGAGAAATGGAAGTTTGGGTACTTGAAGCTCATAATGCCCCATATACTCTACAGGAGATGTTAACTATTAAATCTGATGATGTTCAGGGGAGAACCGCAGCTTACAAATCTATATTAACCGGTGAGAAGATACAGCTGCGCAATATCCCAGAAACTTTCTACGTGCTATTACGCGAGCTTAACTCATTGGGAATCAAGGTAGACGTTAAAAAAGAAAAGATAATAGATAAATAAAATAAATTGGCATGGTCGCTATATGCTTAAAGAAAAAATCAGATATTTAAAATTTTTGTTGGCCTCTCCGGAGGATATCCTTAACTGGTCATATGGAGAAGTTTTAACTCCTGAAACTGTAAATTATCGTACTCAAAGACCAGAGCCAAGGGGACTCATGTGTGAGCAGATCTTTGGTCCTGTGAATGATTATGAGTGTTATTGTGGTAAGTATAAGGGGCGACGCTTCGCGGGTATTATTTGTGATCAATGTGGAGTTGAAGTAACAACCAGTAAGGTAAGAAGGCAGCGCATGGGGCACATTACTTTGGCTGCTCCTGTGGTGCATCTTTGGTATGCCTATGGTACTCCTAACAAGCTAGCTATATTGCTAGATATTCCATATCGGAAATTAATGGGGATAATTTATTACACCTTGTATGTAGTAACCCAGGTTGACGATAAGAAACGGGAGTCTGTACTTGCCAAAATAAAAGAACTTAAAGAGTCTGCAATAAAACAGATAGAAGATGATTTTAAGGAGCGAGAGGTTAAGTTAGCAGCCGAGATCGAATCCCTAAAAGAGGAGCTTAAGAAGGTAAAAAAACCATCCGAAGGTATAAAACTTCAGAATAAGGTTATTAAACTGAAAGCAAAGCTTGCCAATCTTAAAAGCGAAAAACATGATCAGTTAGAAGAAACTAAGGAGTATTATGATCGTCTTTATAAGCTTACTCAGAAATTGGAGTATAAAACCGTATTAACAGAGCCAGAATACAGGGATTTTGCTGACAATGGGTTGTTATTCTTTACTGCTCAAATGGGGGCGGACGCCATTAAAAAGCTTTTACAAGATATTGATGTGGAAAAAGAACTGGCAAATTTATACGTTAGATATAACAAAGCCTCTTCCTTGGAGCGTCAGCTGTTGGAGCGAAAAATAAAGTATCTAGAGGGAGTCAAAAAGAATAACCTTAAATTAGAGTGGATGGTTTTAGAGGTATTACCCGTATTGCCAGCAGACCTTAGACCTGTTATAGCATTGCCTGGCGGGAGGTTTGCTTCTTCTGATTTAAACGATTTGTACCGTAGAGTCATAAACCGTAATAATCGTTTGAAGAAGTTAATGGAAATGGGGGCTCCAGAGGTGATCATTCGCAATGAGCGTAGGATGTTGCAAGAAGCAGTAGACGCTTTGATTGACAACCAGCATAGAGCTATGAGGCCTGTTACCAACAGAAGCGGTATTCCTCTTAAGTCACTAGCTGAGGGGTTAAGAGGTAAGAGGGGGCGTTTTAGAAGGAACCTATTAGGAAAACGTGTTGACTTCTCTGGACGTGGGGTTATTGTGCCAGATACCACGTTACGTTTAAATGAGGTTGGTTTGCCCAAAGACCTTGCTCTTGAGATATTTAAGCCTTTTGTAATAAGGCGTCTTATCGAAAAACGACACGCTCTTACTATAGGAGAAGCACGTGAATTAGTAGAGATACGAGAGCCAATCGTGTATGAGGTGCTAGAGGAGTTGTTGAATGAGCGTATAGTTCTGTTAAATCGGGCTCCATCTTTGCACAAATATAGTATTCAGGCGTTCTACCCAAAACTTGTGGAGGGGAGCGCCTTACGTATAAATCAGACAGTTACTCCAGGGTTTAACGCCGACTTTGATGGAGACACCATGGCTGTTCATGCAGTGTTGACAGAGGAAGCTCTTGAGGAAACCAGAACCAGAATGCTACCTATTCATAACCTTATTAAGGCCGCTAGCGGAGAGCCAGTTATTAGTTTTGGAAGTGATTTCGTGGTAGGTATCTATCACTTAACTTATATGAGGGAGAATCTTACCGATGAAGAAAAGGAAGTTGCTCCGAAATTTGCAGACATTAAGGAAGCAATTTCGGCACACAGTCTAGGACGTATTGGGGTACAAGACCCCGTATGGGTTGTAGTTAATGGAAAGGCTGTACTAACTACTCCGGGTAGACTTATTTTTAATAGCCTCTTTCCGAAAGAGATAGGTTTTATAAATGAGACAGTGAACAAGAAGCGACTTAATAAGATTGTTAGAGATGTAATTTTGAACTACCCGGCGGAGCAGGTAGAGACAATTTTAGATGAGTTGAAATTGATAGCTTTCCACTATGCAACAAGGTCTGGATTTTCAATAGGTGCTGATGACCTTATTGAAGTTGAAGGCCTTGACAAGATAGTATCTGAGGCCAAGGAAAAAACAGCGTTGTTGTATCAACAGTACGAGTCAGGTTTTATAACAAAACAGCAAAGGGATGAAGCAATAGTGGATGTATGGAGGACGGCAGCAGATAAGGTATCTGAGATCGTTTGGGAAAAGGTACCTGATACTAACAACTTAAAGCGACAGGTTATTAGCGGCGCAAAGGGTAACGAGGCACAGCTTGGGCAGATACTAGGGATAATTGGAGTGGTTAACGATATCTCCGGTTCTGCTGTTCCGACTCCGGTTATAGGTTCCTATAGTAGGGGACTTAGCCCTATGGAATACATGATTGCTGCAAAAGGCGGGCGAAAGGGAATGTTAGATACAGCGTTAAATACGAGAAAAGCAGGATATCTTACTCGTAAATTGGTTGAAGTATCACAACCCGTTATAGTACGTTATGAAGACTGTGGGTATGACGGTAAGGGAATTCGTATAGCGCGCGATCAAGTAAGGGAGCTTGGTTTTGGTGATAGACTAATTGGGCGTACTGTAACTCACGATGTAGTTGATCCTAAAACTGGGAAGGTCTTGGTAAAGAAAAATGAGATGATCTCAAGGGAGATAGCTCAAAGGATTGATAAGATTGAAGAGATTAAGGAGATTTGGGTAAGATCACCGCTAACTTGTCAGGGGTACGCCGGGGTATGTAGGAAGTGTTATGGTTACGATCTTGGGAAGTATGCTCCGGTTGATTTGGGAGCTGCGGTAGGTGTACTGGCTGCTCAGTCAGTTAGTGAACCTGCTACACAGCTTACATTACGAACTTTCCATTCTGGAGGTGTAGGTAAAGACATTACTGCTGGTTTGCCATTATTAACGGAGTATTTAGAGATGCGATCTCCTAAGAACCCTGCAGTTTTGTCACCAATAAGTGGGGTTGTGCACATAAAAGATGGAAAAGCTTATGTAACGGGTACTAAAAATGTGAAAGCATATTACGTAGTTACGGATGATTATGAAGTGAAGGCTACAGATGCTGCAGCTGTGTCTAAAGGAGATGTATTGTTAGTTCACAAAGAGACCGGTGACAAGGTGGTAGCGCCTTTCGGAGGGAAAATAGAGATGATAGGTAAGGTTCTATTCGTGAAGGGGAGCGTAGAGAGCATGATGCAGGTGCGTGTACCAGAAGGCCAAAAGCTTATTGTTGAAGATGGTCAACAGATAGAGGCTGGTGATGCATTAACTAGTGGTAGGGTTGATCTAAAACAGCTTGCCTTGTATAAATCACATCAATATGTGCAAGAGTTCTTGTTAGACAGAATACAGAGGATATTTGCGGATTTCCATGTTGAGGTTAAGGATATACACCTTGAGGTTATCATTAGGCAGCTAGCAAGTTTGGCTAAGATAATACATCCAGGTGATACTGGGCTTATACCGGGGGCATTAAGAGATAGGCACCTGTTGCGAGTGCGGAATTCGTTGTTAGAGAAAGAGCAAAAGAATCCAATTGTATATCAGCCGATTATGATGGGATTAACATCACTTGCCCTTCATGTTGACAGTGTGTTGGCTGCTGCATCGTTCCAGGAGCAACCTAAGGTGTTAACAGAGGCTGCCTTGCTAGGTAAAGTGGATTATCTACGTGGCTTAAAGGAGAATGTTATTATTGGTCACCTGGTTCCGCTTAATGAGAATGCTATAATCGAAGACGTTACTAAGTTAGATGAGATGTATGAGTAGTTGGTAGTAGGGCGGGGGCGCGCAGCGCCCCCGCCCACTACCAAAAACTTAAATATAAGGTAAAATACAAAAGTATGCCTACAATAAACCAGTTAGTTAGAAAAGGGCGCAAACCTAAAGATTCTAAAAAGTCAAGGCGCCCTGCATTGGCTTATACATTGAATAAGTTAAAGAATATTAAGGTTTTCTCACCAGCTCCTTTTAAGAAAGGGGTATGTACAAAGGTATATATAATGGCTCCTAAAAAGCCTAACTCGGCACAGCGTAAAGTAGCAAAGGTCAGGTTATCTAATGGAGCTATGGTTATAGCATATATACCTGGCGAAGGCCATAACCTACAGGAGCACTCTGTAGTATTGGTACAAGGAGGTAGGCGAAGAGACTTACCTGGAGTAAGGTACAAAATAGTTAGAGGCGTATATGACACTGCAGGAGTTGAAGGGAGAAAAACAGCTAGGTCAAAATATGGTACCCCTAGACCTAAAGATGAATAAGTTAGTATTGTAGGATAGATTATGCGAGGTAAAAAGGCACCAATTAGAAAACTTGCTAAAGACCCTAAATATAACTCTGAAATTGTTACAAAAGTTATTAATTACGTTATGCGCGACGGTAAAAAGAAACTTGCCATGCGTATTGTATACAAAGCAATGGAGGAAGCGGCCTCAAGAGTTGAAAGGGAGAATCCTTTAGAAGTATTATTGCAGGCTTTATCTAATATAACTCCAAGTGTAGAGGTAAGGCCTCGTAGAATAGGAGGAGCAAACTATCAAGTTCCTGTGCCTGTAGATGAACGCAGGGGTTTGATTTTAGCGGTTAGGTGGCTAACACAGATCCCAAGAGAAAAACGACGTCAAGTAGGCAAGCCTTATTGGGAGCTTTTAGCAGAAGAAATTGTAAATGCCTATCAAGGTACTGGAGACGCTGTTAAAAAGCGTGAAATGGTTGAAAGGATGGCTGAGGCAAACAAAGCCTTCGCTCAGTATCGTTATTAGTTAACTTAAACGGTTTTGCTTGATGGCAAAGATAGAATTAAAAGCGGGCCTACGGGTTTTAAAGGGTAAAGCTACCAGGAAGTTACGTCGTGATAAATTAATACCAGGAGCGATTTCAAGGTATAAAGCAGACACAGTTTTAATACAAGTGCCTTTGGAGGAGGTTTACAAGCTTAAGAAGGCAAGAACTACAGATTTGATTGTGGTTTCTATAGATGACGCCAAAGAGACATATACCACCCTTCTCACAGAGTTGTTAGTAGATCCTATAACAGAAGAGGTAATATCTTTTACTTTAACGGAAATTACCCCTGATTCAAAGATAAAAGTAGAGGTGCCAGTAACAATAGTGGGAGAAGCTCCAATAATTAAAAAGGGGCTTGGCGTGTTGGTTGTTTCTAAGCCTACGTTAAAATTGGTTCTAAATTTAAATACACTGATCGAGGATGTAAAGGTAGATATCTCTTCACTAACGGAGGTGGGAGATACTATAGACGTTAAGGACATATTAGCAAACCTGCCAGAAGGTATAAAACTTGCAAGTTACAATGAGATAAACGACGCGGTAGTTACTATCGTAGCGTTGCAGAAGACCTTGGAGGAAGAGACCGCTTCCGAAGAGAGTGAAAGCGAGGAGCAGACTACAGAGGGTGAAGCTTCAGAGAGCTCTACAACAGAAACTGAAGGGGCTCAAACTACAAAAGAGGAGTAGTTTTTACTATTTGCTAAGTCTATAGCATTTGAGTATTGGTGGGTTTCACGGATTATGGTTTCATTTTACCTGTTACAATACAAATATGCATGCGACACTTTATACGTTTCGTTATGGAGAGCTTGCCCTAAAACGTAAGCAGCGTTCTTTTTGGGAGTTTATCCTTAAGAATAATATAGAATATGCTTTAAATATTCGAGGTGTTAATACAGACTTAGTAAGTATTACATTTAGTCAAAAACGTGGGTTTATTATAGTTGCACCTGGTTTTAAAAAAGAGAAGCGCAAGGTTATTGAAGATGTGCTGGCTAAAACTCCAGGTATTGTTTGGTGGGGACCCGTTATCACAATAGACAAGTACTCTTTGGATACCCAAGATTTAAAAAAGTTGTATAACGCAATATACGACGCTTTAGAGAAACTTATCTTAAAAAAAGAGGTGCTACCTACCCTTAGCGGTATACTCGTTAAAAAGTATTTGGGAAAAATTACTATTTCCAGTCTAGAGTTAAAATCTTTTTTGTACAAACGGCTTATAAAGAAGTACCAGAAAAAGTATCCAGTAGATAAGAGTTTTAAGGTGCTAATTGCTATAGATAAGCCAGTGCATATAACATACTATAATAATGGGTTGGGAGGCCTGCCTATAAGCAGTACCGGGAAAGGGCTTGTGCTATTCTCGGGCGGGATCGATAGCCCGGTTGCAGCTTTTATGGCATTTAAGCGTGGGATCAGAGCCGATTTGCTCCATTTTGCTCCGCCTAACAGCGATATTAAAACAAGCAAGGTATATGCTTTGTTCAAACAGCTTAGGGAATACAACCCTTATCTTAGATTGTATGCAACTACTGTTCCCAGTTTGGCTAAAATGTTACATAAGGGACAAGTTTACAATTCGGTAGTTTTATTCAAGAGGTTACTTATAAGGGTGGGGGCTACGCTTGTCAGGAAACTTTTTAAGATCGGTTTTCTGATTACGGGTGACAGTGTAGGACAGGTTGCTTCACAAACTTTATCTAACCTGCTCGCTCAGGAAAGTGTTTTATGTGAGCGAGAGTTTTCAAGATACGTGTTTATGCTGCGCCCCCTTAGTGGGTTTGATAAAAGGGAAATAGTTGGTCTTGCCCGGCAGTTAGGGACATACGAGTTAAGTATTCAAGAGTCACCCGATTGTTGCGAACTTGTATCGCGGGCTGCTAAGACCAGTACTGATTTGGAGCGTATGAGAAAACAAGAGTTTGAGGTAGAGGTCGATTCGTTCGTAGAGGAGGCACTTAATAATATAAAGGTAATTAAAGGATGACGAACATAGTTGTTGTATTGCTTTCTCTTTTAATGCTTTTTAGCCTCATTATTCTTTTCTTTAAGATCAGGCAGACGTCTCCTATCGAAAGATTGAAGGATTTTTATTACCATTTTCTAAGAATAGAATCGGAAGCTCTAAGGGCGTTAAATAAGGAACCGACAGGAAAATTGGTTAGTTTATTCGCACGTTTAGAAAGTTACCTGTATCAGTTTCTAAAAACGTTGCGTATAACCGGTAATTCGGTTGGGGAGATGTTACGCAGCCAAGCGCTAACCGTATTCTTTACTCCAAAAGAAACAGAACTATTACGTAGATTTGTTGAGGTTGCGTTTAAAATACGTCAGAATAGTTACGTTCCTGTAAGAGAGGAAATAGAACTTTTGTACAAGACAACTAAAATGTTAAAACAAAAATGTGAGAATGCAATCAAAACTTAGTCCTAAGCAGCTTGAACAGTTTGAGAAGATAGTTAAGAATTCACTAAAGGTGGCTGTATTAGCCCACACATCATTAGATCCGGATGCTTTTGGTAGCGCTTTGGCATTAGCGCGTGTTTTAAACCTAAATTATGGGGTAAACACTCGCTTTTTTACAGAGGATAGGATTTATAGTAGATGGCAGGTAGCGTTTAAAGATTCTGTAAATAAGTATGTACTAAGCGTGCCCGATGTATACACTGCTCTTAGAGCCTATCAGCCCACCACGGTATTTGCAGTTGATATAGGGCATTATCATAGATTGACAGGGAATCCGGATTATTCTAGGTTACAGAAATTTATTGAAACTGAAACGAAATTCCAAGTCTGTGTGGATCACCATATAGCTAATGAGCCAGAACTTACAGGATTAAATATAATAGCGGATTATACATCTACGGCGGAGTTACTCTTTGATATCTTTCATAAGCTAGATTTAGAACACGATACAGAGAGCGCAGAGCTGCTATTGTTTGGGCTTCTTGGGGATTTACGTAGGTTTAGATGGTTAAGGGATAATAAGTCTTTCGCAAAGGTAGAAGCCTTGCTAAACATCGGCGCTAATTGGCATAAGGTTTATTCTTTGTCTGATTTTATTTTTGATGACAACGTAAAAGAAATTATACTTGAAGCCATAAACAGAATAAGATTCTCTAAATATACAGCTTGGGTGCATATTGATAATAAGTTATATAGCAAAATACAGCATGTTGTAGATCCTCCAAGGCTTGTACATGACCTCATCGTAGATCTAATATCAAGTAGTAGAAAAGTATTTTTTCTTAGTATGCGAGAAAAGTCAAAAGGTAAAATATACGGTTCTGTTGGCCCTGCGCTTTTGGGGAGGGGTAGACACAGCGTTGTAGAATTTGCCAAAAAGTTTGGTGGGGGAGGGCATCCGCATCGGGCAGGCTTTAGAGTTAGAACAAGTGAGTATACTCCTGAGCAAATAGTTGAGCTTTTGGATGAATATGCAGCAAGGGTCCGGAAGAAGTGATGTATTAGCAACTGCGCTAAAGTTTACTGTAAGCAAAGAGACTTTTAGGCACATTTTGCGTGTTCCCGGAGTTTACATATTTGTTGATAGTAATAATACACCTATTTATGTTGGTAAAGCCAAAAACCTTTTTAATAGACTAAACAGTTACTTAAACATAGATTTAACACTCTATCCAAAGACAGCTCAAATGTTGCGGCAGGCAAAGTACGTAAAAATAATTCCAACCTTGTCAGAAGTTGAAGCTTTTATTCTTGAGCAGAACCTAATAAAAACCCTGCAACCCAAATATAATGTAAAACTAAAAGATGATGGTAGTTATCCTTATGTTGCCATAGAGAAAGTAAACTTAGAAAATAAAACCTTTTATTACAGAGTTTACGTAACCAGAAATAAAAGGCCTAACCAAAATATAAAGTATCTTGGTCCTTATGTAGAAGCAAATGTAGTTAAAACAGTACTGCGCGCTTTAAGAAGGATTTTTCCGTTCCCTGATTGCTCAAAAACAAAATTTAAAAGATATAGTCAACTAAAAAGGCCTTGCTTGTATGGTCAGATTGGGGTGTGTCCTGCACCGTGTGTTAATAGTGGTTCTATGGAGCAAGTTAAGCAAAATGTAAGGCATCTTGTGACTTTTTTAGAAAGGGGGCAATCTGAGATAGTACGACGTTTGGATCGCAAGATGCGAAAACTTATAAAAGAGGAAAAATTTGAAGAGGCCCAAAAATTACGTGATACTCTAATAACTGTAAATCAGCTTTATAATGTAAACATACTTAAACAAGGATACCTAGATTCTCCAGTTTTAATAGAGGAGCTTTATACTGTGCGCGTAAAACAGATTGCCGATTTTTTTAAGATTGAGCTTTTTGAAGGAAATTTAGAAAATTTTCGTATTGACTGTTTTGATATGTCACATTTTTATGGTGAATACATGGTGGGGGCGATGGCAGTATCTGTTGGGGGGCGTCTTGAAAAATCTAAATACAGGCGGTTTAAGATTAAGACAGTAGAAATAGCTTCTGATGTAGATATGGTAAAGGAGACAATCTTTAGAAGGTTAAAACACACCGACTGGGGAGTACCGAACATAATTTTAATTGATGGCGGAAGAACCCAACTTAAGGCAGCATATAGGGCATTTTTAGAATTTAGCAAAAAATACCCAGTAATAGCAGATAAATATACAACCACCTTGTGGGCAAGTATTGTAAAACCTAATGATGATTTTTATGTATTAAACAAATCAACAGGCAGGATTTTATTTAAAAAGGTTAAAGAGCGTAACGTGGGTATTCAACACCTACGTGAATTACGAGATGAGGCACACAGATACGCACGCTCTTATACACGGCAAAAAGCAGTAAAAGGCTTGGTTAGCTAGATACCGGTTTTATTGTTTGTTAATCTGTGGTTTTGCTTTTGGGAAAAATCCATTTATAAAATTCTTCTCTTTCTTTCTCTGTCATCATTCTTATAGTGTAGTCTAGGTTTTGTAGAGTAGGAATAATGCGGACTTGTACAGGTTTACCGTTTATAAAGTAGATTTGTGGTATTATGCCTTCGCGAGTACCTATCCAAAAAATCTGATCAAACAAAAAGTTTCCAAGACCGTAAAGTATTACAGAATCTTTGTAAAGTTTAATCTGTTGGGGTTGATGGGCTTGAGTACCAACAACAAATTTTGCACCTAAATCTGCAATTTTTCTAAAAATTTCCTGTTGCTTTGGTAATGGTTTATAGCAGGGGGTGTATCGTATGCCACGTTGCTTTGGGTAGGCATAGCACTCTTGGAATTGAATGTGTACAAAGATGTTGTCTATGCCTTGGTTTTTTAGATTATTTATGTCGCTTTTTATTTTTTCAAGATTAAACGGGTTTGCTCCAGGATGAGTGCTACCAGCAAGAGCAGTTTGGTTGTTTAGCATAGTATCAAAGTAGTTGTAACCTAAAAAAGCTACTTTTGTACCATTCGGGAGTGTGGTTATATAGGGTTTTTGGGCATCTTCTAGGTTGTAGCCTCCACCCAAATGCGCAATATTATGCTTTTTATAAAGGTCAAGAGAGTAGATGTTCCATTTAAAACCTGAGTCATTATTGTGGTTGCCTGTAAGTTCTACAAGGTTTATACCTAAATCTCGTAATATTACAAAGTGCTCTGGCTTAGAACAAAATCGCATGCCTTTGTAGGAATTACACCCTGGTTTAAATGATACTTCGTTTGAGGTGTGTATAATGTCAGAGTTTTTGATTAATCGTTTTAAAAAGTTATCGATAATTGTTGTTGGGTTTTCTAGGGTATCAAGTTTTCGCATAAGGCCACGTGTTATTGCTGTTACTCCGGTAACGGTTATCTTACTTACGCGAGGTAGGGTATTTGTTAGATCCTCTGATAAGACTTGTATTATGTAACGTGCTGTTTCTTGTTTTTGGTTGCCTTTTGGATAGGAAAACGTAATTCTTAAACCAAAAGCTCCGTATATCGGTTTTGATTCTGATTCTTTGCTTTTTCCCCTTGCATAAAGCTCGTCTAGTAAGTACTTGTTTTTTATCGAAAGAAGCTTTTCTTTGTAAGAAAGTTTCTCAAACGGAATTAGTTTTACAGTAAGGTCGTTTTTTTTACCGGTTGTACTTGGGTCTTTATATGTGTTAAGTTTATAAAGGGTAGTTACAATATCGTCCCAGAGATTGGAGGATTTTAAAATAAAGTTTGTGCTTTCTGGCGTTATATTGTCTTTGGGGTTATCTAAAGACGTTACTGGGACCAAAATATAATAGTATTGTTGTTTAAATGCGTTAGTTAGGAGTTTGTCAGCAGGGTTTTTTGTGGTTTTAGAGAGTGCAATTGTAAGGTCAGCACTTTTGGGGGAATCCGTAAAACGCAAAATATATTTGTTGTTAACGTAATAGTAGGGTTCTTTAAATGTTGTTATATTTTGGGTAATAAATGACTTAAGCAGTGTTTGAGCTTCTCTTGAGGCGTCTATATAGATCGTAAATTTAGGAGTAAAGATAAAGGTAAGTTTATTACTTATCTCTGGGTTTAATCTAATTGCTAATAGTAGGGTACCGATTAGGATTAATATTAGAACAAACAGTTTTTTCAGGAGCGAGATTAGGGGGTTTGTAGTGCGTAGTGTTGTATTTTCCCCTTTAGTACGGTACTTTGCGCGTTTTGATGTGGGGATGTGAAAACGTATTTTAATTTGGTTATTCATTGTTATATTGTAACTTGCGCAAGGAGGGAAAAGTCTTGCGCCCGGGAGGACTCGAACCCCCAACCTGCTGGTCCGAAGCCAGCCGCTCTATCCAGTTGAGCTACGGGCGCTACTATTTGTATTTTAGCAGACTAGGGGAGTAGTTTGGTTAAAT
>WFZN01000029.1 GCA_015489555.1 Candidatus Dojkabacteria bacterium
ACAGTTATAATGGTCAGAATTTACAAGGTGTGATAAAGCACGCTTCTTTTTAAATAATGACAAACGCATTCTTGTATTGTAACTGATCTTTAACCGCCAACACTGGTTGGGGGCGAGGGGGCGAAAACCATTTCGCCCCCTCGCCCCCCCTTACTCATTATTTAACGCTAATTTTCAAATTAACTCTTTTAAAACCTCCTAGATAATATTTGCCAACTTAATACTAGATGGTAGCTTGTTATATCGCTGTTTATACTCCAATATGTATCTTGCAATACTTGTTTTCACCTCTCTATCAATAAATCTTCTAAGTGGTCTTGCTCCATACAAAGGGTTGTATGCCTTATCAACTATCTTTATAAGATCATCTTGGGTCCACTCTAAACGTATTGATTTTTTCTCTAATAACTCTTTAAAATCACCAAGTAAGAGTTTTGCAACCTCAACAAGGTCACTTTTTGACAGCGGCTTAAAAACAACCGTAGCGTCAAAACGATTAATAAGCTCTGGCTTTAAAAACCTTGGCAAAAGCTGCATAATAACGCGCTGCATCCTAGCATAATCAGAAGCGAACTCAAGTATTTCGCGACTACCGATATTACTGGTAGCTACAATTAAAGAATTATTAAAATGGATAGGCTCTCCATCATTACCAACTAACACTCCCTCATCAAACATACGCATAAAAATATCATGTATTTCAGGATGCGTTTTCTCAAACTCATCAAGTAAAACAAGTGAAAACGGAGACAACCTAACCTTAGACAATATATCAAAAATCAAAGGAATATCTGCCGGAGACTTATACTGTGATAAATCAACCCGTACAATATTATGAGCTGAGCCAAAAAGTTCAGAAGCTGCAACCTTTGCAAGATAAGTTTTACCAACACCTGTTGGACCCAAAAATAAAAATACTCCTATTGGCCTATTTGGATTAGACAACTCAAGCTGAGACCGCAAAATAGCATTTACCACCTCTTTTACAGCTTCTTCTTGATCTATATATCTTTTACGAATACGCTGCTCTAAATTCAGTAGATTAACCCCAGAAGCCCCTTTAACTGTCTCTATACCTGTTATCTCTTTTATAACACTACGCAAAAAATCCTCAGTAGCAATCTTTGATTTTAAATAAACTAAAGCTTCCTTTGAATCACTTAATTTAACTACCAATTTATCAAGTAACATTACAGCTCGTTTAGGATCATTTATACTAGGCAGATACCTTTGCCCCAAGACTAAAATCTGCCTTAGCACCTGCATAGGAACTACTACATTATATTCTTGTTTTATTCGCGGTAACTCAGAAAGTAGCACACGCAAAACCTCATCTTTAGGAGGCTCTTTTAACAGAATAATCTCAAAATTACTAAATAATGCAGGAAAAGCACGTTTTATCTTCTCTAAAGCAGATGGTGTAATAGTTGCAAGAAGGGGAATATTATACCTTGTAAGTATTGCCATAAGCTGAACTAATAAATCCTGATTAACAGAAGACTGTAATAGCACCTCAATATCATCTATAAAAAGTATGGTATTAGGATTGTGTTTAAGCTCCTTTTCAAGCAAAGACAAAAACGTACCAATATTGCCAAGCTCGCTAACGTATGCAAGCATTTTGCTGGGATTTATAAGGTAAATGTCTTTATTTCTTAACGGTAGGGCAACATCACCTAATACAATACGTTGTGCTAGTCCATATACAACGGCAGTTTTACCAACCCCAGACGCCCCCACTATAAAAGCATTTGGGTTACGTGTTTTTAACAACACTTCTATAAGCTTTTTAATCGCATCCGTATGGATAAGCCCATAAAGAATCTTACTTTTACGAAGATAATCCATTATATTAATTCCTAACTTGGATATATAAAAAGTAAAACCACTAAACCACGAGTAAGCTATACCTCGTGGTGCAATATAAGGTGTTTTAAAATCAAAAGGGTCATATACACTTTTTGTGCGCTCAAGTATTGCACGTTTTTGTATAATTGCCAGTAAATCCCCAGATTTTATACCCCATAGGGTATCTAGATATTTGCCAAGTTCTGGGTACATTTTAACAAGCGCAAAGATAAAACTATCAATATGAATGTAAAGTGCATCAGCATCATGGGTTAATTTGTATGCGTAGTAAAATAGCTCTTTTAAACGAGCCCTACTAGCCTGTTCTAAAA
>WFZN01000030.1 GCA_015489555.1 Candidatus Dojkabacteria bacterium
CTTATAAGGATAAAACATGTCTACGTCTATACAGAAAACAACCGAACCGAAAGCAAAGGGAGCCTTTTTGATAAAGCTTAAATTTTACAGTTATGATGTTAAGTTACTTGATACTACGTTACGTAGTATCATCGAGGCAATTAAAAGGAGTGGCGCAAGTATAAAAGGGCCGGTTATGCTCCCCACCAAGATTAGGAGATGGGCAATTAATCGCTCCCCTTTTATCTATAAAACCTCTCAAGAGCATTTTGAGATGCGCATACATCAGCGCCTGTTGGTTATTGTCAATCCAAATACCCAAACAATCGAATATATGAAAAATTTGCAGGTACCTGCCGGGGTGCAGGTAATTGTTAAAAGTTAAATAACGTAGTAGGTGCCATGTTAAAGCTTATTGGTAAAAAAATAGCTATGACTCAATACTATAAAGGTTATAAGGTTATACCTGTAACGATTGTTGATGTGACTGATAATGTCGTTGCAGGTAAATTAACTGATGGAGATAGTAGGTTTTTGTTAATTGGGTTTGGTAGGGAAAAACATCCAACTAAGCCAGAGTTGGGTCAGTTTAAAGAACTAGGTTATGTTCCTTATAAATTGGTAGCTGTTAGGGTTACAGAGCAGGTTTATAACGATTTTAAGATAGGAGATACCGTAACCGAAGGGGTATTGAAACAATACTACGCCTTAGGGGCAAAGGTTGATGTAACTGGATTCTCGAAGGGTAAAGGCTTTGCCGGGGTTATTAAAAGATATGGTTTCTCACGGCAGCCTAAAACTCATGGGCAATCAGATCGGGAAAGACACACAGGATCTATTGGAGCGCAAACCCCAGGACGTGTGCTTAAAGGTAAGCGTATGCCCGGACGTATGGGAAATCATAAGGTTACTGTAAAGAACCTTGAAGTAATAGATTACGTTAATAAGGACAATAGATTATTTGTTATTTTGAAAGGTTCTGTGCCAGGAGGCTACAAGGAATTAGTTATCTTAAGATCACTTGCACAATAAAATGCAATTAGTAATACCAGTTTATAACGAAGCAGGAGAAAAACTTGAGGAGGTTAAACTTAATGTCGCTAACGTCGATGTAAGTATGTATGAAGTTAGTAGGGCAATTCGTAAATACGAGTTTGCATTACATCAAGGTACTAAAAAAGCTAAAACAAGAGGAGAGGTGGTCTATAGTAAACGAAAACCTTGGCGGCAGAAAGGTACAGGCAGGGCAAGAGCAGGTACACGCGGCTCACCAATATGGGTTGGAGGAGGTGTTGCCCATGGTCCAAAGCCACATGTAAGGAGACTTAAGTTAAATAAACGAGAAAAACACCGGGTTTTTACGTATATGTTTACCAAACATGTATTAAACAATGATGTGTTTTTACTACAGTTAGCAGAAGATACTATTAAAGCACCTAGCCTTAAAACGGGCGTATCTATCTTAAAAAATCTTAAACTTATTCCTTTTAAGGGCTATTATGTAACAGGTGTGGATGATCAAACTTCTGTAAAATTGTTTAGGAATCTTTCCAAAGTAACGGTTAGAAGAGCACCATTGTTGAGTATATTTGACCTCTATCATAAAGGCTTTTTCTTGATTAATCAAGAGTATTTTAATCAGATAAAATCACGATTATTATTAGAAGATGAGGTTTAGGCCATATGTTACAGAAAAGACACTGGTATTACAAAAGGAGCATAATACATACGTATTTATTGGGCCCAAAGGGGCAAGCAAGGCCCATATAAAAGAATGGTTACAAAGGATGTATGGAATTACCCCTGAGCAAATAGAGTCTATTCGAGTTGCTAAAGTGGCATCAAAGAAACGATTTAATTTTGCTCAAAGAAAGCATTATGAGATACCAGCACGCAAAAAGTTTTATATAAAGCTTAAACCTAATGTTAAAATACAAGGATTTAAGATAGGAAAATAAGTGTAAAATGGTATTAAAACGTTGGAAGCCCACAGCACCAGGGTTAAGGCGAAAGGTTCGTGTAGATAGGAGTCACCTTGCAAAAAAGACACAGGCTCCCAAGAAGTTATTAGTTACAATCGACTATAAGGCCGGTAGAAATAACCAGGGAAAGGTTACAGTACGACATAAGGGAGGGCGAGTTAAACGTAAATACAGAATAGTTGATTTTAAGCGTAATAAATTCGATATACCAGCAAAGGTTGTATCATTAGAGTATGACCCTTACCGTACAGCTAATATAGCATTGGTACAGTACGCGGATGGTGAGAAAAGATTTATCCTAGCGCCATCTGGGCTTCAGGTAGGACAAACTATTATTTCAAGCAAAGATGAAGTTCCCATTGAGATTGGGAATGCTACGAAATTAAAAAATATTCCATCTGGTGTGTATGTTCACAATGTAGAGTTATATCCAGGTAGAGGAGGGCAGTTAGCACGTTCCGCGGGAGCATCTGTACAGGTCCAGGGACAAGTTGGTAAGTACGTACAGATTAAGTTACCTTCTGGAGAGGTACGTTTGGTACATGGAGAATGTATGGCAACGATAGGGGTGGTTAGTAACGAGGAACATGTATATGAAAAACTTGGTAAAGCCGGGATATCCAGGTATTTGGGGATAAGGCCTACCGTAAGAGGGGTCGCGATGCATGCTCAAGCGCACCCTCACGGTGGTGGTGAAGGTCGTACAGGAACTGGGCGACCGGCTAAGGATCCATGGGGGCATCGTAAGGGTACGAGGACGCGCAGGAATAAACGTACAGATAAATTTATACTTAAACGAAGATATCAAAAATAATTTGCTATAATACACACCATGGGAAGATCACTTAAGAAAGGACCGTATATAAATCCTAAGATCTACCAAAAGGTTCTTAAATTAAAAAAGGAAGGTAAGCACGACAAGGTCGTTTTGAAAGTGTATGATAGGGCTTGTACTATTTTCCCTGAAATGGTTGGTATGCGTATAGGAGTACACATGGGTAGAGGATTTCATGTTGTTTATGTAACGGAAGAGATGGTTGGGCATAGATTAGGAGAATTTGCACCAACAACTTATTTTAAGGGACATGCTAAGAAAGGTAAGCTTGCAAAGGTATATGCGTTCACTGGGCGATATATGAAAGAGTATAAACCAGAAATTATTAAATAATAGAGATTTTAGAGATGAGTAGCATTATAGTAGAAAAAGTTAGTTTAAAGAATGCGCCGGTTTCTGTGAAAAAAGCCGCGTCTGTGTTGGCTCTTGTTCAGGGAGACAACCTACTTTTAGCCATAGATAAATTAAGGCTAGTAAATAAAAAAACAGCTAAGATCGTATATAAGTTGTTGCAGAGTGCGGTAGCAAATATTCAAAATAATAAAAAGATGGATCCTTCTAAAATGAAAGTGCTGCGTATATGGGCTACTAAAGCTCCTCAGCTTAGAAGATATCGTTTCGGGGCTAGAGGCAGGGTAAAACCATATACAAAATACAGATCTAATATATTTGCGGAGATAGGATATGGGGCATAAAATACATACTTATGGACTGCGAGTGGGGTTTACTAAACCACATACCGCCAGGTGGATAGGAGTAAAAAAGCAAGATTATAGAGATATGGTAGCTCGCGATGTAAAAATACGTGAGGTAGTAGATACGTTACTAAAACCCGCTGGTATAGATAAAGTTGAAGTCATTAGAACTTCACAGAAGACGGAATTGATTATATATGTGTCGCGTGTTGGTATGGCCGTAGGTGAAAAGGGGAGTAATGTTCAAAGGTTACGTAAAGAAATAGAAAAAGTAGAAGGGAAGGGGAGGTCCATTGAAATAAAGATTCGTGATATAAAACAGATGGGGGTGAGTGCCGCAGTAGTTGCGCATCTTATAGCAAGAGGGATAGAAAAACGTAGGCCAGTTCGGCAGTTAGTAAAAAAGGCGATAGAATCTATACGTAGGACAGGTGTGATGGGGGCCAAAGTACAGGTCAAGGGCCGTATTGGAGGGAGTGAGAACACCCTAACGTATAAGAAGTGGTTTGGGCGAGTTCCTCTACAGACAATAAGGGCTGATATTGACTATGCATACGAGCGTGCTGAAACGGCTACAGCAGGAGTCTTAAGTGTTAAAGTATGGATATATAGAGGGGAGATTTTTGTTTAAGTTAATGAACATAAGTGAGAATGTTTGCACCAAAGAAAATAAAGTGGCGAAAACCACATAAGTTGGTTCCAAACAAGAAACGACCAAAGATTGATCGGTTGGTGTTTGGTGAGTTTGGACTTATGGTTATAGAGAATGGTCATTTAAGCGATAGGCAGATTGAGGCTGCTCGTAGAGCGATCGTAGGTTATATGAAACGCCGTGGAAAATTGTGGATTAGGGTGTTTCCGGATTGGCCGATCACAAAACGACCTGGTGAGGTTAAGTTAGGTGGTGGTAAGGGTAACCTTGATCACTATGTTGCTCTTGTAAAGAAAGGCGCTATCGTATTTGAGGTTGGGGGTGTTACAGAGGAAGTCGCTTTAGAGGCATTAAAAAGAGCTTCTTATAAATTACCTTTGCAGACTAAGATAGTTAAAGCAAAATAGTATGGCAAAAAGCGTTTGGGCTGATATAAACAACATTACAAAGGAGGGTAAGTTACAATCGTTGTTGTATAAATTACGTAATGAATACATGGAATTAAAAAGAAAGTTTATAAGAGGCGAGTTGAAGGAT
>WFZN01000031.1 GCA_015489555.1 Candidatus Dojkabacteria bacterium
ATATTACAAAGGGACGGAAGAAAAACATAACTTTCCGTTTAAAGATTATTTCAGATAAAGGGATTTCTGATAAATTGAAAACTCTTGTTCGCGATCGTATTATTCAAGCTGTTTTGGGTGAGGAAGGGGTTTCTTTTAAGTCGATTTAGGGTACAATCTCTTATGAGAAAAAGGACAAAGGAGGTATTAAAGCGTATAATAGCCTTAATTTTAGTTTTTGTAGTATTATTTTCTTTAGTAGCCCCTAATTTGATGGTTTTACTAAGTAGGTAATTATGTATACGTTACAAAGTGATATTGGGGAAGTTAAGTATGTAGGGAAAGCCCTATCTGTATATTTTAAAAAAAGGGGTATTAAAACGGTATTGGATCTGTTAAACTATTTTCCTTATAAATATGAAGATACCTCTGGTTTGATCTCGGTTTCTTCTCTATATAGAAACTTCTTGAGCAATCCATTATTTTTAGCAAAAGAAGCAGAGCTTAAAAAAACAGTAGTAGGGGTAGTTGAGAAGACCGAGTTAATAGTATCAAAGAGACAAAGACGCCTTAAACTTGTAAAGGCGGTAATTAGCGATGAACGCGCTTTGTCAGATAAGCTCCAGGTTATATGGTTTAATCAGATTCATTTACTTAAGAGTCTTAAAACTGGGGAAAAGGTAGTATTATACGGCAAGGTTCGGAAACGTGGGAGCCATCTTGAGATGCTTAATCCTCAGGTGGAACTGTACAGAGTACCATTAGTGCACCTTGGTAGACTTACTCCGATATACGAACGTATATATAAAATCAGTTCGAATCGAATACGGCGATATCTTAAGGAAGTAGCACCAGCAATAGCACAGATTAAAGAATATATACCCTGGGATGTGTTAAAAGAGTTTTCTCTTACTAACTTGCCGGATGCTTATTATTACATTCATTTCCCTAAGAATGTAGAAGAGATCAAGAGGGGGTACGAGCGTTTGTTTATACAGGAGGCGTTGGAGCTATTAGATGCAAAGGCGTCTTTAGAAGATGAGCAGTACTATAATAAGGATCTTTTCCCTTATGAGCGTATAAATAAACTGCAGCGCAAGCTAAAGGAATATGCAGATTATTTGCCTTTCAAACTGACTAAAGCTCAGCAGTCAGCTTTAGAGGAGCTTGTAAAATCTATGGAAAGTAGTAAACGTCTATTGCTGTATGGTGACGTTGGTAGTGGGAAGACAGTCGTTGTTTTCTTAATAGCCACCGTTCTAGCAGATCTGGGTTTCTCAACTTTGATTATGGCTCCTACCAGTATTTTGGCACAGCAACATTATGAGACTTTTAGCAGGTTATTAGAGAGGGTGAAAGAGGTAGTCAGTCCCTCACTTATGTTGTATACATCCTCAGCCGGACAGCGGGCTAAGCGGATTATCGTTGAAAAGGCAAGTATAATAATCGGTACTCACGCTTTATTACACAAGTACTTTATTGATGACAGCGCCCCAATTGCTTTGCTAGCTATTGATGAAGAACATAAGTTTGGTATTTTACAAAGAGAAGCACTAAAAGGACTTAAGAGTTTCCCTTTTAGGCCGTATTCTCTGTCTCTTACCGCTACCCCTATACCACGTACTCTGGCGCTTTCGTTTTATGGATATCAGAAGGCTGTTTATATTAGGGGCAAGCCTCCGGGGAGGCTTGCCCCTAAAACCTTCGTAGTACAGGAGGAAAGGTTACATGAACTTGTTAAGTGGCTAAGAGAAAAGGTTTTAGCAGGGGAACAATTATATATGGTTTATCCTCGTATCAGGGGGGACGGATTAGATGAATATGCCTTGGAGGTATGGAGAGAATACTTGGGTGAGTATTTTAAAGGAGTCGGTATAGGAGTTTTGCACGGTAAATTATCTGAGCGGGAAAAGCACAGGGTACTTACAGAGTTTAGAGAGGGGAAGATCGGAGTTTTGTTTAGCACTACAGTAATTGAGGTTGGTATAGATGTCCCTTCTGCAAACTATATGGTTATTTTCGGACCAGAGCATCTCGGATTAGCCCAACTACATCAATTAAGGGGGAGGATAGGGCGGAATATGGAACAAGCTTATTGTTTCCTATTTACTTTTAATAGGTCGCAGGCTGTAATTAGGCGTTTAAAGTTTTTTGCATCTACTACAGATGGGATAAAGATCGCGGAATTTGATTTAAAAAACCGCGGCCCAGGTGATCTACTCCTGGGCTCGCAGCAACATGGTTGGCAGCGTTTAAAAATAGTTAACCTGAATAACTACTATCTCTTGAATAAAGCTGTAAAACTTTTTAACAGGCTTAAGGGAGCAAGGGTTTTGATACCTAGGATATTGACTGCCGGACAAAGTTAATTCTGCGGGTTTTATGGGCGTGGGGCGAAGGTGGTAGGACATTTTATGGGGTTTGATTGTAGTCTGATAAGCAGCTCATCCTAGAAACGTACCTAAAACCTCCCCTTCGCCCCACGCCCAACATCCTATTGTGATGTTGGGTTACAATACTATTAATGCAGAGAGGCGGACGTAAGCGTATTAATACTTCTTTTTTGCTTGGCCCCAGAGTGGGTAGTAAAGGAGCACGAATACTACCATCTAGATTTAAAAAACGTCCGAAGCGACGCTGGAAGAAGAAACTATCTTACTTTATCGGTGGCATATTTTTGGTTAGTTTATTGGCTTTTATAGTAGGTGTCATTTGGATGCTAGGGTACCTTGGATATATTAATTCAAAATTACCTGACCCCGGTCAGTTCGTGAATAATTCGCCTGAGTTGGCTACTAAAATTTACTCAAGAGATGGTCAGTTACTATATGTGTTTTTCGATAAAGAATACCGCGAATATGTGTACTTGAAGGATATTCCTAATTACGTGAAATGGGCAGTATTATCAGCAGAAGATATTCATTTTTATGAACACAAGGGGGTGGACTTCGTTGCTATTTCTAAGTCATTGATGCGCCGTCTTTTACGGCGAACGGGGCGTGTAACTGGTGCAAGCACTATAACTCAGCAGTTGGTAAGAAATGTGGTCTTAGAACAGGTTTGGGGGCGTAAGAAAGCGTTTGAACGCAGTGTAACACGTAAGTTAGTGGAGATTATTATTAGTTTGCAGCTTGAGAAAAAGCTTACTAAAGATCAGATCTTTGAGCTTTATCTTAATGAGGTACCATTGGGGGGGGTAAATTACGGTATAAAGGCCGCAGCAAAATCGTATTTTAATAAGGATATTAGGGATTTAACTCTAGCAGAAGCTGCTTTCTTAGCGGGGATTATTCATAGGCCGTCGTACTATATATTCCAGATAAAGAATAATAATCTAGAACCAGTTCTTCGTCGGAGGAATCAGGTGTTAGATCTTATGTATAAATACAGATATTTAACAAAAGTTACAAAAGAGGAGATAGAGCAGGCCAAAAAAGAACCACTTAAGTTCACCCCGGGTAAAATTGACATTAAAGCCCCGCATTTTGTCTTTTATGTCGAGTCATTGCTCGAAAACATGTTTGGTCCAGAGGTTTTACGTAGTGGAGGTTTAGAGGTTATTACTACTTTGGACATGGATGTTTACAATATAGCTGAAGAGGAGGTAAAAAATAAAATGCCTAAATTCTGTGAGTGGTATGGGGCGTGTAACGCATCTGTGGTAATTATTAATCCAAAGAATGGGGAGATACTAACCATGATCGGTTCAGTTGATTATAATGAAACAGAGGACCCACGTATCGATGGCAATGTAAACGTAGCATTAAGTCCTCGTCAGATGGGATCAACTGCAAAACCGTATGCATACTTGGCTGCCTTTGAGAAGGGATACTTCCCGGGTACCCCTGCCCCGGATGTGCCGTTTAAATTCTATAGATACAACGTCCAAAACTGGGATAAGGGTTATAAAGGAGTCATGGTTATGGCCGAGGCCCTTAACGCTTCAAGAAATATTCCTGCTGTTTACACGCTACAGCTTGCAGGGGGAGCCTCTGCATATGTTAATGTTCTAAAGCGTCTTAATTTCACTACAGCGCTTGATCCAAATAGATATGGTTTAAGTATCGCTATTGGGTCTGCTGAAATGAAATTGTTGGAACATACCGCGGGGTATGCTGCCTTTGCTGCAGAAGGTGTCTATCATAAACCAACGGCAATTTTAGAGATCAAGGACAAAAACGGGGAAATTATTTATAAATACGATCCTGAAAAAAATAAAAAACGGGTGTTTAACAGGAAAGTGGTTTATATGTTAAATTGGATACTTTGTAGGATAGACGGGAATCACATGGGCCTCTCTAATTGGGCCTATTATATTCCTGGGCAGAAATTGTGCGGTAAAACCGGCACTACCAATGGCCCCAAGGATTTGGTAGGTATCCTTTACTATCCTAGATTAACAGTCGGAGTATGGGCTGGTAATAATAACGGTGCTAAGACTTACGGTAGGAGAGGACAGGGTTGGGGATCAAATGTTCCTTTGCCGATTGCAAATAGTATAATGAAAAGATTAGTGCCAAAGTTCGGGTATGAATTTTATACTACCCCTTCGGGAATAAAACGAGTAACTGTATGTAGGGATACAGGTATGATTCCCACTAATGATGAAATACCTTGCGACCGTAAGTTGGTGGTCGCTCCCGCTTCCTTGGCTATTCCAGAAGATACAGCACATGTGAAGGTACCTATATGTAAGCCCACAGGTAATATAGCCTCTAACGCTGATGATGCAAGAAAGTTCGGGTTAGTAGAAGATAAGTGGTTTTTTGATTATAGTTTACCTGTTGCTGCTCACACAGATACATACCTAACTTACCTGAAAGAGAAACTTGGCTATCTTCTATGGAAAGAACGGCCGCCTGAGGCATTGTGTAGCCTGGGGGTTTTGCCTGATATTACATTTACTACACCGACTGACGGAGATACATATTCCCCTGGAGATTCACTACTAATAAGTGGGAATATCACTGTGAAGGATCTAGATGATTCGGTAACCAAGATACAGGTGAAATTTAATAATTCTGTTATAAAGACTTTACCCGGGGCTAATAGCTTTAGCGTAGGTTATGTGATACCAAGTACTATTTTGCCAGGGGCATACAAAATACAGGTTGAGGTTACTACAACAAAGGGGTATTATACTTTTAAAGAGTTAAGTATAAATGTTGCATATCCTACTCCCACTTTGACTCCGACACCTACTTTAAGTCCTACACCTACAGCTACCCCTACTGTTACTCCAACTTATACTCCTACTCCTACACCGTAAAACAGGGTGTTGTCAAGAGCGTAAAGCGGGCACTTTTAGGGTTTATGGTTTTGTTAGAACACGCAATATGTTTGTTTAATAAATCTCTAAGTCACCTTTTATCGCTTCAAATATTTCTAACCAGGTCGGTGCAGCGGTTGCAGAGCCAGTAGCTGGTTTTGAATGGGGGCGTTCGAATTTTACAAGCATAATAACTTTAGGATTATCTGCCGGCGCAAAGCCTACGAATGTTGTGTTCACTTCGTCTTTTAGGTATCCGGGGCCTTCGGGGTTGGGAATTTGGGCTGTGCCCGTTTTCCCGGCTATCGTAATACCTGAGTATTTGCGGAATGCCTTACGTCTCATCGTTGATTGCATCATTATCGTTTTTACAAATCTGCTTGTTTCCGCAGAGAATACGTATTCTGCAGGATGTGGTTTAAATTCTATTGTTTCATCATTGTCATAGATTTTTTTTATTATATAAGGCTGCATGCGTATTCCGTTGTTGGCAATGGCAGACATAGCTGATATGATTTGTAGTGGGGTGGCAGAGATCATCTGACCAAAGCCTGATACAGCAAGGTCTACCTCGTTCCATTTATTTGGAGGTTTCAGGAAGCTACTTTCCTCTTCTTGGAGGCCTAGGTTTATCATCCTGCCTATACCGAGTTTGTGAAGGTAGTTAACCATAATTTGAGGAGTTAGTTTTAGGGCTATCTTTGCGGTACATACGTTATCAGATCTATACAATATTCCTTCCAGGTCAAGCCATCCATATTTGTGGTGTCCGTAGTTGTAGATATCTTTGTCAAGTACTTTTAGGCGTCCTTCGTCGTAGCATTTAAAATCCTGGCTTATAACGTTGTTTTCTAAGGCTATCGCGATTGTTAATGGTTTTTGTACAGAACCGTATTCATAGGGGTCACTGACGGCCTTATTTTTAAATATCCAATAGTCATTTGTTAAAAAGTAGTTGTTTGGATCATACGTTGGGTAATTGGCCATCGCAATTATTGCGCCGTCTTTAGGATTTAATATAATGACTGTTCCGGAGACGGCTTTGTATTCTTCTACCTTTTTTTTAAGTATTTGCTCGACCTTGCGTTGAATTTTAGAATTTATTGTAAGGACAATATTTTTACCTTCGCGCATTATTAACTGTTGATAGTCGTCCACTGTGAGTAAGCCTCCTTGTATGTCACGCTGGTGTTTTATTAGGCCAGTTTTTCCATTTATCTCCGGCCAGAAATAGCCTTCTATCCCATACACACCGGCATAAGAGTTGTTGCCCTTTTTCGCTACGAATCCAAGCACATGGGCTAAGTGCTCGCTTAAAGGATAAAGACGTTTTATTTCCTCCTCAAAAAATACGCCTTTTATCTTATTTTCTTTTAGTTTTTTTGCAAGCTTGGTTTTCTGTGAATCTTCTAATAAAGGCTTTAATGGATAGTAGGTTAATTTTGTAGGAGGAGGGGGAGACTCGGGCAGTTCTATTTGGTATGGGGCAAATATCTTTTTAAGTTTGTTCCAGTTTTTAGTAATATGTTTATAGTCTGTGTCGTATACAACAGAGATAATAGGGCGCCAGTATATTCTGTCCGTTGCTACTACTATACCGTCCGCTGTGTATATAGTTCCCCTACGTTGTGGTATCTTACGGGTGGCCTGTACGTATATATCCCCAAGTTTTTTAAAATAATCATGTAACTTTACTTGCCACCTGAATAACTGGATTATTATCAAAAAGTAGAGTAAAACAATGGCTCCTAAAATGCCTCTAAGATACGTATAGTCTTTATCTTTTCGCTTCATATCGTTTGTGATTTGAGATTATAAAGATTTGGTTGGGCTTATCCGTATACTTGTCTTTTAGGTTATTTTCTATTGTGGTTGGGGTGTTAAATAGAGATACATCGCTTGATAATAACAACAGTTTGTGACTTAGAACGTTAACATTGCGATCAAATATATATAGCTTTTGTAAGGCATTTGAGAATCTAAGTTGGACTATTAGGTATACACCTACAAAAAAGGCGTTTATTATCCATATAGAGATTGTTATTTTCTTAAAAAGCCAGTATTTTGTCATCGCCTTGTGAGAATGTACATTTTAGCACTACGGGCTGCCGGGTTTTTATTAATTTCTAAAGCCTTAGGTATTATTACGTTTTCTATACTAAGATTTGCGGTTGCCACATGGCGTTCGATTATTTTTTGCTCTGCTGAATGGAATGTAATGATTGCGGCTTTGCTATCTGGACTAAGAAGATTAGGTAGGTGGTCAACTAATGTTTTTAGGTTGTCAAGCTCCTGGTTTACAGCTATCCTAAGAGCTAGGAATACTAGAGTGCACGGGTGCAAGCGTTTACGAGCACTGGGTCTTAATGGGTGTAACTTTTCGCATATTTGTTTAAGACGTTTAATGTCGTCTTTTGACCCAAAGGGTTTTTGTTCTCTTTCGTATAGGATACTCCATGCAAGTTTCGAAGCTAGGACCGGAGACATGCCTACGTTGTTTATGAAAAGTAATTTTAATTCCTTGTGGCTTAAAATATTTAAAAGATCAGCTGCTTTTACTTTGTACGTTGTAGGGTCCATACGCATGTCCAGAATAGCTTTGTCGGTTTTGAAACTAAATCCACGATCTAAGTCTTCAAGCTGTGGAGTAGATACACCAAGGTCTGCAAGAAGAAAATCCACTTTTGTTTTTTTAGGGAGATATCCCTTCTGAAATAATGTATCGAGTATTTGGGGGAGGTAGGCAAAGTTTGCTCTTACCACATACCATTTGGTAGATTCACTAGTATCGGATGTCCTGTGTACAGTAAGCCCTTTGTAACTGGTGTATTCAAAAAACTTGTGTATGTATTTTTGATTTTTGTCTAATACATAATTTATTGCATTGATGTCCCAGTCAAGCGACAATAGTATTTTATTTGAGAGGGTGTGTTTGCGTTTTAGGATGTTTAGGAGTGAGATGGAGTGTCCAGCGTAACCTAAGGTTAGGTCCACAAATAGCGCGTTGGGTTTGTTTAGAGAGTTTAGTATATCTGTTGCAATTCTTTCTATTTCTTCCAATAATACTGGTATATGCGGTTTAGTTATCATTTTGTCGGTTATGTATATTAGCTAGTAAATCTGCTATGTCAGAGACATTTGCCCTAAGATCGTTGATTGTTTTGTCCCAGTCATCGATGCGCCAAATTTCAAGCCAGTTTATGAGACCCGCTACTATCAGTGTATCTCCTGGCTGTATCGGCTGAGAGGGGAATTCGCGTAGTGCTTTAGGTATTATGAATCTTCCTTGTGAGTCTGGAGTGATGACAAAGGCGTGGGCTGCTAAATAACGGAGTAAGGTTCGTAGCTTGCTATTAAGGAAATTCCCTTTGGATAGTGGTTCAAGGAGTTTCTTCCATCGTTGGTTGTCGAATATATAGAGGTTCCGTTCCAATCCCTTTGTGAGAACAAAACTGTTTTGTAAAAATAAACGATAAGGAGCTGGTAATACAATACGGAAACCGCGTAATATTTTGATCGTATGGTTACCTAGGAGTTGTGATACTGGGTTTGTTGTGCCATTTTGTGCCATGATAAACCATTATACACCAAGGTCGGTGTATGAGGCTAGTGTGGTTTTGTTATTTAAATTCCTTAGGATAGGGGCCGATTGGTTGGGGTTTTTGTTGCTTTTCAGTATAGGTTGTGTTGTTTATGCTTGGATTTTTGATTGTTTGGCAGTATATTGATTGGTTCTTAACATTGTGTTTTGGGGGCGTGGGGCGAAACGGTTTTCATTTTTATTAGGTGCCGTATAATAGCTCGTTTCAAGGATAGATTGAGGACTAAATTCCATTTTTAAAGGTTTCGCCCCACGCCCCCCTTCAGTCTTGAGTATTACTACAAAATAGTATATAGTAATTTATGGCTATGGATTTTGATATTAGAATTTATCCTATCATAAATAGTCAAGGTGACATCGTACTAGAACTTGGTTCTAAAATAAAGGGGCACGTTGTAACCGCATCTGTACCAGTAGGGACAAGTGTCGGAGAAAAGGAAGCTATATCCTTGCCTCTTAATGTATCGTTAGACGTTATCAAACGATATGACCTTATAAAACTGACTAAGGATGCTCTTAAACTTTTAAAGTCGCCCAGAGAGTTTGATACTTTGTTACTTGAGCTTGATGATACACCTAATAAACAGAATATAGGCGGGAATGTTACCCTATTGTTTAGTGTGTTTTATGCAAAGGCCTTTGCAGTTTTAACTGAAGCTCCACTATATAAGTTATTGTCACAAATTTATAATCCGCCTCAATTTAAAAACAGTCTGGACGAAACACTTTTGTTATTTAACGTAATAAATGGCGGCAAGCACGGTTATGAGGGGCTGATGATCCAAGAGTTTAAGGTTGCTTTCCCAAATTCTAAGAATATCTTTGATCAGATACAGAAAGCAGTAAATTTTAATCGTAAGTTAAAGAAGTTTTTGAGAGATCGGTCCAAGATTTTTGGAGTTGGTTTGGAAGGAGGGTACATAGTTAAAGCTTCAGACGATCAAATATTAGAGTTTCTAGTAACGGTAGCAAGCCGTTTGGGCTATTCGCTGGGTACAGATTTTGAACTATTTTTAGATGTCGCAGCAGGAGAATACGGAATACAGGAGGGGATTGGGAAATATATGTATAAAGTACCCCTTGAAGGCGGGCGTACTATCACTGGAGAGGATTTGTTGTCGTACTACTTAGATTTACTTAAGAGATTCCCTATTAGGGGCATTGAAGATCCATTTGCAGAAGAGGATTTATCATCCTGGGCAGCACTAAGTTCCCAAGCAAACAATATCGTTATAACCGGAGACGATATTACCGCAACTAACGCTGTATTTATAGAACGATTAGCAAAGGGAAGATATATTAATAATGTGATTATCAAACCCAACCAGGTGGGCACTCTGCTGGAGACTTATAGAGCTTTGCATGTTGCTGATGCCAGCGGTATTACTGTAACCTTATCACATCGCTCGCGCGAGACCAATGATACTTTTCTAAGTCATATAGTGGCATCATGTAATTCAACGTATTTAAAGACAGGAAATATAGTAAGGGGCGAACGAGTCGAAAAATTTAACGAGTTAATTCGTATACGGCAGGGTTTATACTTATAAAATGGCAGAGACCGATAGGTACAGACCCGGCCCATTTAAAAGGTTTTTCGGTTTATACGCTGTATTCCTAAAAAAGATTTTTTTGTTAATGGTTTCTGTTGCTTTGGTAATTATTGTGTTATCGATAGGAATTGTTTGGTTTTATTATAAGCATATTTATATATCTTGTGGTTCTCAGGCGGTTGGTAACCTTATCGAAAATCTGGCGGTGATATATATAACTCAGGATACACAGGTAGATTATATAAGATTATATTTAGCTAAGGGATCCCAAACGTATCACATGGATTTTTCGGGGGATGATTGGATATATTTATATTTTGATAAAGAGAAGGTTACACAACTGCGGCTGTTGACTCGTTTACACAACAATGTTTGCGATATGGCAGAGCCGTTGAGTATGGTGGTCGGAGTCCCTCTCACGAAGGTAGTGATTGTAAAGGATGGCAGGTATCCAATTAGGAGCAGTTTAGGCTTTACAGAGGCACTAAGATGGGGGGCTAGATTACGTTTAATGTCCACACGTGAAGTCTTGATTAAACCTACGTATTCTTATAGGCTTGATTCGGGCGAAGAAATAAAAGTATTTACGCATAGAGATTTGGTTTCCAAACTTGAGGGCATTATCCGTTTACCTGACGTGGTATCTGAGTCTCTTTATGTAGAGGTTTTTAATTCTACGAATAAACGAGGATATGCTACCTACTATGCTCGGTACTTAAAACTCTTTGGAGTAAATATTGTTAGAATTGAAAATGCTGGAGTACCCTCCTATTTGGATGATTACGATGTTTTTATCTACTACAACGTTAGAGTCGGTAATTCAAAGACATTACAATTGATTAAAAATGTTTTTTCTGGTAAAAAGATATTTTTTACTCTGCAACGTCCGGATTTTATATTAACTACAGGTGATATAGTAATAATATTAATAAAATAGGGTACAATAGGGGTATGGCAGGACATTCTCATTGGCACAATATCAAGCGCAAAAAAGAGGCTCAGGATAAAAAAAAGTCAGCTGCTTTTTCAAGGGCAGCGAAGATGATAATCGGAGCCATAAGGGAAGGAGGACCAAATCCGGATACTAACTATCGTTTAAAAGTCGCACTAGAATATGCCAAGAATGTACGAATGCCTAAGGATAACGTAGAGCGGTTACTAAAAAAGTATTCTGAACAGGGATCGCTAGATAACTATCAGCAGATTATATATGAAGTTTTTGGCCCTTCGAAGTTGCCGGTTTTGATAAAAGTGGTCACCGACAATGCTAACAGGACTATTACAGAGCTAAAAACCGCACTTCGTAAAACTGGGGGGATGTTGGCTGACAAGGGTAGTCTGCTCTGGCAGTTTGAGCAAAAAGGGAAAATTGTTGTACTGCTTTCCAAGGACGACGACCCTGAAGAGGAACTTTTAAAGATACTTGATATTATAGAGGTGCAGGATTATGAACCGCTTAATAATAAGCTTGTTTTATGGGTTGATAAAGAAAGGCTTGGAGCGGCTTCTGAGAGGCTAGTAAAGGGTGATTATAAAGTTATTGAGAGTGAAGTGGAGTTTATCTATACCGGAGGAGTTAAATATAATGTTGACGAAAATGAGGTTGCTAGGTTTCTTGAGATTTTACAAGATTCCTGTCAGGATATAGAAAAAATGTGGGTAGCAAAATGACTAGGTCTAACCTATATTTAGGGATTGATCCAGGATATGCGGATATAGGCTTTGCCTTATTAAAGACAAGATTAAGTAGCGGTATTGAGAAAATAGAACGTATAGTAGATGCAGGATGGATATCTACACCAAGTACACTTGACCTAAAACAACGTTTCGCAATGCTACTTTCAGATGTGGAGCAAATACTTGGGAATTATAACATCGCGGCTGCTTTCATAGAGGACGTAGTGTTTCTCAAGAATATAAAACTTCGTACGGTTAGTTATTCAGTAGGTATAGTGATAGCGGCTTTGATTAAAAGGGATACAGACTTTTATTTTGTTAATCCAAGGACCGTTAAAAAGCTTATCGGAGCGGGGGCACAAGCGTCCAAAAGAGGAGTAAAAGACGCACTCTTGCTACGCTACCAAACCCTTTTTTCTGCAAAAGATTTTGTAGGAGTAAAGGATGAGCTATATGATGCAATTGCTGTTGCTATCGTGGGGTTTGAAAAATATAAACTTACACAAGATCTTAAAGAGCGGTTAAGACAAAGTATGTTCAGTCCTATTCAGGGAGACAGTAATATCTGATAGTGTTTAGGTTGATTTTGCGGGGCCAGGACTCGAACCTGGACCTACGGCTCCAAAGGCCGGTGTTCTACCATTAAACTACCCCGCAATGTTTGGGTTGATGATGTTTATTATACAATACCCCCTAAATTGTACTAAATTGTAAGTGACTAGGTGAGTTGTTATTCACCCACGCGCCTTAAGTAGATTTAATAAGCAGATTCATTATTAGTACGTTAGGTTGCATTTTTCTCAATTTGGGATATACTTTAACTATAGTTAAATTTCTGACATAAGATAACGTTATATAAATCCATGGTCAGATCGCAGAGGGCTTCTGCTAAAGTCAAAAAAACTGCAAGTCGAAAAGGTGCTCAAACCAATAAGAAAACAAACCGTAGAACCCAGAAGGGGGGCCATAGCGTTATTAGATCAGTCGTTAAGAGTAAAACATGTAAATATTTAATGGGAGCAGTGCTTTTATTTTTGACCTGGGGAACACTTATACTGACTCAGCCTGGTACAATAATAGTGCTTTATTCCCCTGTCGTTATTGCATCTGTTGTTTTGTTTACTATGGCAATTTTGTTGTGGAAGATAATGGCAAAATCCAAGGTCTTTATACCTAGTGGCTTTTTAACTGGATTGTTTATCGCTGTGCTGTTTATGGTGGGGGCTAATTTGATTTGGGGAACGGTTTTAAAGAGAGTCTCTTTTGGCTACGATTTCTTATTATTTGATGTATATCCATTTTGGAGCTTGTTTTTGTTAAATATTATTTCTTTTTTATTTTTATTTGTAACCGTAAAGGCCTATCAAAAGGTAGAGAAAATAACGAGTTTTATTGCGCATGGGGTTGTTGTGGTTATCTTTTCAGTCACTCTGGCTGGTATCGTTGTGCGCCTTTTTAATGACGGCATTGCGCCTGCCTTAAAGAATGCTTTGGCATTCCCAGGGGTTTATCCGCTAGCTTTTGGGGGAATGGGGTCGTTTGCAGCCCTGGTACTCACGGCTCTATATAGATACATACTAAAATTACTGGACGCTTATTTTGATAAAGATACCAAGAGATTTGTTTTTTACCTGCTAATTATTTTGTTTATACTCGGTGTTATAGCTTATGTTGGTGCATTTACACCCGGGTTGGTTGTCTATTTGGTAATAGTAAATATATTAGCGGGTTTTTTAATGTTATTTAGTAATAGATTAGTAAAACTTTCATACTTACTTATGTTACTTGCTACGGTATTGATTGGAATCGTTTCCATATTACTTAGTACACCGACAAATTATATCCGTGCATTACAGTTTTATGGCGCTGATTTTGTTCTTAATTCCTTACTTGTGTTAAAAGGGTGGTTTAGGTTAAATTCTCTAGGGACCGTTCATTTTGGCCCCACAGCATATGTAATTGGGACAGGAATAGGATCAAGCCATATCTTTCGTTCGGTTTTAGAATTAGCAAGTCAGGTTTATACTCTCTATTCTCCATTAATAAGGATAATAATCGAGTTGGGCATAATACTTTTTAGTTTACTTGTTATTTTCTGGGTTACTTTGCTTATCAAGAGTTTTAGAGTCGCTTCTCATAATATCTATCCTCTTGTGCTTTTAGGGTTGTTGCCCGTAATTTTCTATATGACTCCGTTGACATGGCTTGTGGTAAGTGTCATTTTGGTTCCCATATTAGTATCTATATTACGAAAGGATGGGAAGATACTGGTGATAAACTATGATTTGCCGTATAAGCTTACTGGTAACGTACGATTTGTGTTTGGTTACATTTTATTCTGGTTAGTTGTAATCATTTTAAACGGTTGGGTAGGGTTTTTAATGAAAAGGAGTATATACAACGATATTAGCAGTCTTAATAAATACATAGAGAGGATTGAAAGCGCTAATGACAGTAATACCCTTAGCTCTGTTTTGTCTGATTCCAGTCGTTTAGTAGAAACCTTGCATTCAAAATGTAATAACTGCCTATTAGGGTATTTTGTGCAAAACAGGGTACTATTAAAAGGGGTGCAAAGATATCAAGAGATAGCAAAGGATGAGAAAACAGGCCAGTTTGACGGAGATGCATTACAGGGGTATTTCTATAACCTGCAAGTGTCGGCGGGAGTACTGTCAAATGGAGTAGAATATGCACCGATCCTTAAACAAATCGCTCAAAGTTATAGACTGCTAGGAGAGGTTGGGAATTCTTCATTCTATAAAGAGAAAGCTGTTAGATATTATGAAAAATATTGGATATATTCTTTGCAGAACGAAACTGTAGCATTGGAGTACGCAAGGTTACTCGCTGATATAGCTACGAAAGATAACTATAAAGAATACGATGCAAAATTTGCGACTGTGACTAAGTTCCTAGAGGGATTGGCAGCAGAGCACCTAAAGCAGAATAATGCAGCTTTGCTGCTGGAACTTGTGAATCTAAAGGGCACATACCTATTAAAAACAGGCAGATTTGAAGAAGCGAAAACTTTATATCAGAACTTTTTACAATTGTTAGGTAATTTACCGTTTAAAGATGATGTTAAGGAACAGCTGCGTAAGAATGTAAGTTCTATTATTGAACAGATTGAGAAGCTAGAGAGCCAAGTTGACACAGGTTCCTCTGATGAGCGTGTAAGTAAGAATCAGAAAGGGGACTAACAACAGTCAAGGTAAGAATTGCGTAAGTAGGTAGAATAAAGATTATAATTTGTGATACAATACTACGACTAAGTTAAGGTATGAAGTTAGATCAATGGACATATTAAATAATGTTTTAAAGACGATTCAGCAGAAACTTGGTAAGAATACACCCACCCAAGACGACCGGTGGCAGGCAAGCGTTGGAGACACGGTAGAGGTTCATTACAAGATAGCTTTAAAGCCTAAAGTTGAAAGGCGTTTAACAGCCGCAGAGAAGCAGCTGTTAAAACAGAAATTAAAACAGGGTATGACGATGGAACAGATTCAGGAACAAGCGATACAGACACAGGTTTTTAAGGGGGTAGTAGTAAGTATCAAGGGGGCCAAAGAGAACAGGATGCTCGTTGTCCGAAAAATCGGGGTGCATGACGTGGGGGTAGAGAGAGGATTCCCTTTGTACTCTCCAGTCGTTACAAAGATAAAGATAATCCGCAGGGGGCATCCTAGGCGAGCGCGCCTATATTATTTACGTCAAAGGGTGGGTAAGAAGCGCTTATATGTACGTTTTAGGGAGAATAACTCCAGACCCTTGTAGAAGGCCAGAATTTTAGGTCAATATGAAACGACGCTTTAAGGAATATTTAAGAAACTATCTAAATCCCTTCGAATATAACCTGCTTATAGAAGGCAAAGCAGTGCTTGGTATTGATGAGGTCGGTAGAGGGAGTATAGCTGGGCCTATGTTTGTTGGGGGAGTACTCTTAACCAATTTTTTTGATCTTAAGTTTCTGGAACCATTTATCGATGATGTAAAAGATTCTAAGCAGATGTCTGAGCAGAAACGTAACAAAATCGGAAAGCTAATATTAACGCATTTCCCTTACTTGTATGTGGTCGGATATCCAGTAACAGTGATAGAGAGGCGATCCATGGCGGAACTGGTTGGAGAATCTGTACAGGTCATTGTCAGACATTTCCGTGATCGTAATGAGTTTAAGTCTGGAGTAGTCATCGTAGATGGCTTGCGAAGCGTTAGAGAACCTGTAGTTCCTTATCCTGACATCACAGCAATACGAGTAAAACGCGCGGACTCCCTATTTTTGTCTGTTAAACTTGCGGCTTTAGCAGCAAAGTATTTACGAGATTACATGATGCGTAAAAAATATGCTAGGTTGCATCCTAAATATGGTTTAGCCCGGAATAAAGGCTATGCAACCACTTTTCATATTCAACGAATTGCTAGATTCGGGAGTTCATCTATTCACCGAACGCGGTTTTTAAGAAAAATATTTGATAGAATAGAGTATGACCACAATAAGGATTCTCCCCGAAGAAATAGTGAATAAACTTGCCGCTGGAGAAGTCGTGGAGCGCCCGGCTTCCGTAGTTAAAGAACTTATCGAGAATGCATTAGACGCTGGGGCGACTTCCATTAGTGTTAGGATTAAAAAGGGAGGCAAAGAAGAGATAATTGTAGAAGACAATGGTGTGGGGATTCCTAAAGATGATTTGCCTGCTACGATTGTTTCTCATGCCACAAGCAAGATTTACGATATAAGTGATCTTTATAATCTGCGTACTTTGGGGTTTAGGGGGGAGGCATTGTCGTCTATCGCATCAGTCTCTAGACTGGTTATTCACTCTCGTTTCAAGAAGGCAACAATCGGCTATGAATTTAACGCGGATTCTAAAACCATAGTTCCTAAGGCTAGAGATGTTGGAACTACGGTATATGTGAGAGATCTTTTTTACAACGTACCAGCTCGTAAAAAATTTTTGGCTTCAGATTTTACCGAGACAAAACATATACAGCGTTTGCTCTTTTCGCTAGCGCTCGCTTTTAATAAGGTGGGTTTTGTTCTTATTAATAATGGCAAGGAGGTAGTTAGGGTTTTACCTGAACAGTCGTATAAAACACGGTTAGCATCTTTGTTAAATATTGAGCAAGCAAAGGTATTTGAGATTGAAGCTTCTGAGGGGCCCGTTAAACTGTATGGTGTATTTGTATACCCACAGCCTGCTGTGGAAGTGCGTAAGCGATTTCAATATATATATGTGAACAAACGAATGGTACAAGATAACTATCTACGGAACGCTCTAATACAAGCCTTTGATCCATTTGTTTTAGAGAAGCAATACATCATTGGGGGCCTTTTTGTAGATGTACCCCCTCAAACTGTTGACTTTAACGTGCATCCAAGGAAATTGGAAGTAAGGTTTACCAATCCCTATAGAGTGTATTCCGTGATAAGGGATCTATTAAAGCACAATCTTTATAAGGCGCTAAAGGATCATATAGCGACAAAGGCACTCGTGTTGCCTAAGAGTTCTTACAGTATAGATATGTTCAGGCAAAATAAACCTTTAAAATCAAGTGGAGACTTTTCACAGGTAGAATATGGCCTTTATAAAGATAAGAGTGTGTCTTTAAACGATGTGGGGGGGTACGATCTGGATTCGCCTAAGGCTTCATTTAATAAAGGAAATACTCCTACTAGTTTCAAAGTTCCCAGTAACGATAAGGCTCTACAGCTTATAAAAGATGACGAGCCCATAAACCAGCCACTTCAAGTTATACAGTTATTAAACCGTTATATCTTAGTCGAATGGCCAGAAGAGATATGGTTACTCGATCAACATGCTGCAGCTGAGAGAATAACATATGAGCGTCTTAAGAAGCAAGGGGAGCTAGACAAACAAGGTCTTGTTAAACCTTTACAAACCAGGGTTACGTTATCTGAAGAAAAACTTAAGGAGTTGTTAGATGTTTTGCAGTCACTTGGATTTGTCGCTACCTATAATTTTAAAGGTCAGATTTTAACGGTCACAGCCGTGCCATCTTATATAAAAATTTCGGAGATTGAACGTACGATAGATTATCTTGTAAGGCTTCTTGAGGGGAATATACAAGACGAAGAGTATAATCCGGCTAAAGAGGCAACTTTGTATGTTTTTGCTACCGCTGCATGTCATACATCGATACGAGCAGGGGAGCGGCTAACTAAAGAGCAAATGTTGCAGTTAATTGGTGACTTGTTACATTGTGAGAACCCGAACTCGTGTCCTCATGGACGTCCTATAATTAAACGTTTTACCAAGCGTGAGTTAGATAACTTCTTTCAAAAGGGACGATAGATGAGACTATCACTTGAGGAAAAAATCGCTAGGATGAAAAGACTCGGGCGGATTCATGCAGTGATACTCGAAGAGATGAAAACTTTTACAAGAGTCGGTGTAACGTCGTATGATCTTGAAGAGTATTTTAGTGAGATTATAGGTAAGTTTAAGGGGGTTCGCTCAGCATGTAAGGGTTATAAACCCAGGGGATATAAGAGTGCTTATCCAACCTCTTTGTGTGTAGCTGTAAATGAAGAAGCAATACATGTTCCTCCTCATTCGCGTGAAATTAGAGAGGGTGACCTAGTGACTATAGATCTTGTTCTTACAGACCAATGGGTATATACAGACGCGGCTATTTCGTTTATTGTTGGGAAAAATAGCCCCGCACGTCGTAGGAGACTCCTAGACACTGCAATATGGGCTTTACATGATGCCATAAGTAAAGTCAAGGCCGGTGTGCGTTTAGGGCGCATTTCTTTCGGTATTTATCAAGTAGTTAGAAAAGCCGGTTTTGATGTATTAAAAGAGTATGGAGGACATGGTATAGGAACAAAAATGTGGGAGGATCCTTTCGTTGCTAATTATGGACACCCCCAAGAAGGCCCTGTGCTAAAAGAGGGAATGGTAATCGCAATTGAGCCGTTGGTTACTGCTGGTTCTGATAGATTAGTCCACATAAATGAATGGGCTACTAAGACCGCGGATGGAGCTGATTTCGTTCAAGTGGAACATACGGTATTGGTTACTCCCTATGGATATGAAATTCTTACAAAAGCCTAGTGCGTGCTATTATAGAGGTACATATTCGATTTTGTAGTAGCTCGAATCGGTGTTTTGGGCGTAATGTACCAGGGCTAGTTGTCTGGATATGGCCTTATAGTCTTTGAGGTATGGCTTTAAGGTGTTTTTGAGCTCTAGGCTGTTTTGTATTTGATGGCTAGCCTTTATGAAGAGGAACAGCTTGCGGTTAGAGATCCATTGGGTGTCTGAATAAGTAATATCGGATTGTTGATTTATTTGTCGAAGTCTTACCTCAAATAAATATAGCTTTTTACTGTATTTTGAGATTATATCTATTTCGTTGTGTCCTAGCTTAAGGTTTTTTACTATTATGGTATGTCCTCGTTGTAGTAGGTCAAGTGTAACAAGTAATTCTCCGATTTTGCCTTTTGTTGATCGCAACATGATTTATTATGTACTGTCTTTGTTACACCATAGGGGAATAGGATATAATTCTGTATATTTGCCTGGGGTTTTAACTAGTTGATGCCGCGGTGGCGGAATCGGTAGACGCGCTGCCTTGAGGGGGCAGTGGGGTTTTAATCCCCGTGGAGGTTCGAGTCCTCTCCGCGGCATACGGGGTGTAGCGCAGTTGGCCAGCGCACACGCTTTGGGAGCGTGGGGTCGCGGGTTCGAGTCCCGCCACCCCGATGTCGTGTTTTAATGTTAGGTACAAATGTCCAAGGGTAGAGTGGGGGCGTGAGGCGAAATTGGTTCTGCTTTCTTGGTTGTGTCCGTTAGATCTGCTTGGTTTGGCAACTTATTCGGATTGGAATATTTAAAATTTGGTGTTTCGCCTCACGCCCAGTACGTTATTAGAAGCTGAACCTTATTGGAGTTTGGATACAAAATAAAAGTAGTTATCCCGGTGTTTTTGGTTAATTAATACAGAAATTTTGTTGATTTCTTTAAGGACTGTAAAGAGAGAACAAGATTTATGAGTAGGGTACAATAGCTTATGGTAAATACAGGGACCATCTTGGTTGTTAGCGTTGTGTCTATAACAATCTTAGTTTCTATTGTGGTTTTTCTGAAGCGGTTGTTTGGGCGTCTCCCTAAGGACATACGTAATGATCTTAAAGAGCTTGATATTATGTTGGACTTGCTAAAGGGGCATAAGGAGCAAATTCTTAATACTGAGAGGAGTTTGCGTAATGAGATAACAACTCAGTTTTCGCAGCTTTCTAATATCCAAGTAGGGTATCTTAAAACAGTAGGAGAGCAGTTAAGTAAGGTCTTGACGGAGGTGGAGAGCAAACTAGAGCGGATTCGCACAGAGAATATGGAGCAGTTAGAGAAAATCAGAGGTGTCGTTGATACTAAGTTAGATGAAACTCTGCATAAGCGTTTAAGTCAGGAGTTCAGATCAATACAGAGTTTATTAGCCCAAGTCTCTGAAGGGGTGGGGCAGATGCAGGCATTAAGTTCTGAGGTGATCGATCTTAAGCGTGTGCTAAAAGGCGTAAAGACGCGAGGAATATGGGGAGAGCTACAACTAGAGCGTATTCTACAGGAGTTCTTTGTTGAGGGAGTCCACTATGAAAAGAATGTGCGTTTATCCCGTGGTTCTCAGGAGAGTGTGGAGTTTGCAATAAAGATCCCTACAAAAGCTAATAGTGATGACTTTATATATTTACCCGTTGATTCTAAATTTCCTCTAGAAGTTTTCGAACGCATGCTACTTGCTTACGAGAAAGGGGAAGTTGAAATGTTAGAGTCACACAGAAAGGAATTAGCTCGCATAATACAGTCTCAGGCTCAGAGAATCAAAAAGTATATAAGTCCGCCTCATACTACTAATTTTGCTGTAATGTATCTACCTCTTGAGAGTTTATATGCTGAGGTATTAAGGATACCAGGGTTGGGAGTTAAGATACAACAGCAGTATTCCGTCCTAATTTCTGGGCCATCAACTTTTGCAGCTTTCGTCAATAGTTTGCAATTGGGCTTTCGTACTCTTAGAATACAGGAGAAGACAAAAGAGATATGGAGACTAGTAGGTATGATAAAAACTGATTTTGAGAAATTCTCAAAACTTTTAGAAAATGCAATAACCAATCTGGAGCGTACGAAACGCCAGCTTGAGGAAGCTGTCGTAAGAAGCCGTAGATTGCGCGATAGAGTAGAGCGAGTAGAGGGTATGAATAGTCAAAATCAGATCGACAATAGCGGGGTCGATACAAATAGTATTGTTACAAAGCTAAATAATTCTTAGCTTGATAACCAGTTATGCATGTACGACACTCGTCAAAGAATTTCTTAAAGCTATTTGCGAATGTAATATTTTTAGGGATAAGTTTACTTTACCTTTATGTTATTTTTTTTGATAATGGGGTGGTATCCTATTATCCTGTGTATCTTTATATAATCGTGGTTATATGTGGGGGATTTATACTCTGGAGGCGTAGATTGGTATCCGGATGGATTGTTGAATTGGTCCTGGCTGTATTGCTGGTTTTCCCAATAATTGATACAGCTTTATTATTTAGTATTGTAAAAGGGGTTGACTCGAATAATCCTTCTGCTTTTTGGGGTGGTTTTAGGTTGTGTTATCAGAATATTGGTAATGAGTTTTGGGAGAACTCACAAAAGATTTTAAGATTTTACGCATCTAATGATTGTGATGTTCTCGGGTTAGTTGAGGTGTGGTTGCCAGAGTATTCTGCTTTTGTTGGAGTCGATGAAAAAACACAGGTAAAATTTGTTAACAAGATACGGCAGGCGCTCTCAAAGAGTGCTTTAGACGATCGATACCCCTACGTAGCCTATAAAGGAGAGTACCTTCTTTTAAGTAAATTTCCAGTAAGAGTCAGTTTGAGTAGATACGAGAGTTATCTAGATGTCTACTTATACTCGAATGTATCTGAGGAGCAGCCGTTTATTAATATGGTTTTAGTTCATATATGGACTCCTCTTATAAAAAGCCCTTATATTCTTAAATCCAAGCTGAGTGTTTTGGATGGGGGTTATCTTTGTAAAAGCAATGTGTGTTTTGTAAACAAGTGGAGACAATACCAGGAACGTGAGGTTCGTGATTTCTTGATTAAGAATAAGAGGGATAGGGTTTTGCACACCCTGATCATAGGTGACTTTAATGCCCTGCCTTCTTATTTTCTTATAAGTCAGTTGGCAAGGCAGTATACAAAGGTTGGGCATTTGTTCTCTATCCCGACATTCCATAACAGGTTTCCGGCTATACAGATTGACCATGTCTTTGCAAGAGGAGTGATAGTTACAGATTTTATGCTCCTTGATACCCCCTTTTCAGATCATAGGGGATTGATTCTAGATGTTAGTTTTTATTAGGGGCAGACGGTTATAAGGATTTTTGACTTCTAGGAAGATCTCTTGTGTGAGGGGGATATGAGTATGAGCACGTTAATGGCTTATCCTCCTGGTGGGCGGAGCAGGACTCGAACCTGCGACCTTTCCCATGTCACGGGAACGCTCTAACCGCCTGAGCTATCCGCCCTTTCGCTGTTTGGTGTATCTGTAAGCGCTTGATCCTTTAATGATCAGTATGGTATTATAACAATAAGATGTTTCATAGTAAAAAACGTGCAAGCGTTTATGTACTCGTGTTAGTATTGGTTGTTATAGCCACCTTGTTAGTAACTCTTTTACTCTCTAGTCTTAGAAGTGGTATTTTACAGTTTACATTAGAGAAAGAGACACAGCGCTTAGAGGGTTTACTATTGGCAGGACTCGACCGTATTACAACAGATTATATGG
>WFZN01000032.1 GCA_015489555.1 Candidatus Dojkabacteria bacterium
AGACCTATAAAGCCTACTATACTATATATTAAAAATTGTTTGTTTACAAAGTGATCTCTTAATACTTGAAGTACACGCTTCATAATACTTTGTTGATTGGGGCTATCTTACTGGTTAAACGAAGTTCTGCATTTTTGTTTTTGATTTTTTGGGGGTCTAATTTTGTACAACTTGAATCATAAAAGCTCGCACCGTCTCCAACAACCTCATATACCCTTGGGTTTTCTGGATCTTTCCAATCAATGAATTTGTAAAATGCTAATTGCTTTACATTTAAATCGGTCTTTTCTTCATTGCAATATGCTCGTCCGTTAATGGTATCAAAAATTACATAGGCCCTCCTGGAAGAAGGGAAAGGCTCATAATACGTGCTTTGTGGATCTAAACCCTCAAGCAGCACCCCATCAAAAAAGACATTATGTGGAGTTACTAAAAGGTTAACATTACCATACGATCGAACCGTATAGATATTCCCATCGTTAAAAATCTTATAATCAACACCCCCTTCTATAGGGCCTAGGGGATAAGAGTTTACAAGATACAGTCTGTTTTTATCACCAAAGATAGTATAACCTGAAATATTTGTTTGAATGAGTCTAAACGTGGGTATATCAACATCTTTAAATGGTATCTGTGCAATGTAAAGTATGTCTGTAGTTTTATCTATACCTATGCATTTAAAATCTTTTAGCAGCTCAAAGTTTTCTGGCTTGACCTTATCAAGTTTTTGGTAATAATAAGTTATAAACTCGTCTTTATGTCTGTAAAAAGCGTAGATTTTCCCATTGTATTCACGATAACAAGAATCACCGATTGGCTTACCGTATTTATAGATTCTATTTCCTTTTATGTCAAGCCCGCCTGTAACAAATAACAAAAACAGAACAAATAAACCAACTAATAATAACAAGCCAACAGCAAAAGAGCCACCCATAAACAAAACAAAGCGAATTATATGTTTAAAAACTGCACTTGTCTGTTTAGTTGCCTCTGACTGCCGTATCATAGAACATTAAAAGCTACCTTATATACTTTATAAGTGTTAATTGTCCTCCCAGTTTAAACCAGTCAAAATCCCTGGCATCTAAGCATTTATCGGTGAAAAAGTTGCTCCCATCCCCAAGAAGAATCTTATTATAAGACTTTTCGTTTCTATCAACATATGTATATCTATAAAAGGCCAAATTGTCAATATTTAACGGTACCTTAACATGGTTGCAAAAAACAGTTTTACTTGTATTATCGTATACAACGAATGTCTTAGAACCGTCAGGAAACTGTTCATATTTTACGCTGTTTGGATTAATACCCTCTAGCAAAACTCCGTTAAAGTATACGTAGTTAGAAAGAATTAATATACCATTATCCACTGCAACCTTTACCGTGTAAATGTTTTCAGAATCTAATACTTTAGGATCAGGTTCAGAAAACAACATGTCTGTAGGGTAACCTTTTACGAGGTAGAGTCTGCGCTTATCACCAAAAAATGAATAACCCAGCTTGTTAATCTGCACTTTTTTAAAAGTATCAATCTCAACGCCTTCAAACGGAACATAACCTATATACAATGTGCCCCCGGAACTATCATAACCTACACAATCAAAACCTGCTAAAGCTTTAAATGTATTTAAAAACACCCCATTAATTAATTTATAGTCCACAAGGTCACTATTAGGGTATTGTTCAATAACGTATAATCTATCTTTATAACGATAGTAACAGGAATTTTTTAAACGTGTACCTTGATTTAAAATAGTTAATTTTTGAGAAGACACCTCATTATAGTGATCAAACATTTTACTAATAACTATACCGACTACAAGTATTGCTGCAAAAACACTAGTTAGACCAAATAGAAAAACTAGGCCTAATGTTTTACTTAGCGACCGTTTAGACATGTTTAGTCATTATATTCAAAATAATATCTTTTATGCATCCGCAATTATGTCTTCGGTTAATATACCAATTAGATATTCTTCTAATTTTTTATGAGCTTCTTCAGAGTGGGGTTTACCTTCAAAGGCAGCAGTAGCATCTTGACCACAGTAGGGCAGTATTGCCTCTTTACCTCCAGAATGAGTATCAAGAAATTTTGTTACATCATAAATTTTGTTATTTACAATAACCCAGCAATCATTTTCTTTGTTATGTCTTGCAACCTCATCACGTGTAAATTTCTGCAAAGTATTAGTGTTTTTATTAAGATGCTCTTTTACAAACTCTAACACTTTATAAGCATGGCCACGGGCTTTAACATTACGCCAGTCTTTTATGATTTTTAACGTATCAAGATCTATCAAAAAGGTGCTTCTTATAACACCATAATATTCCTTACCAAACCGTTTCTTTAAAGCAAGTACATTAAATGCTTGAATTAACGCTTGTTCTGGATCTGAAATAAGTTCTATGGTTAGATTATGTTTTTCTTTAAATTTTTTGTGTGATTTTTTAGAATCTTTAGAAACCCCAACAATATAGACTCCCAATTTTTCAAAATCATCTTTAAGCTCTGAAAACTCTTTTGCTTCAATGGTACAACCTGGCGTATTATCTTTAGGATAAAAATAAAGTAGTAGAAACTTAAATCCTTTAGAC
>WFZN01000033.1 GCA_015489555.1 Candidatus Dojkabacteria bacterium
AGTGCCTCATCCATATAAGATTGTATCATTTAAAATTGCTGTATTATATCGATTAAAACTGTTAGTAAAAAATTAATAAGTACCCCACTGGTTCCCATATAGCTAGGAACGCATTAAGCGTCGAATTTCGTCTGCAATCTCCATAGGACGCGGAACATGCTTTAACCTTGCTTTAACATCCCAGCCAGTTCCCTTTGTATCCAGAATAATCATACCGATACCAAGCAAACGTTGGAACAGGGTCTGTGAAACCTGGACACTCGTTATATGCTTATACGGAAAAACTAACCTGTCTTTATTAAGGATACCACGTTCAACCAAAACCTCTTCAGAAGTAATTTTGTATCTCTCGCCCAAAATATCCAACAAGGCTAATAACGGCGGGACCAAAAATAGTAACCCTATAGTAAACTCTAAAATATAACCTCTCCAAGAAGGCCTACCTTCAAAAAGGACTCTAACATCTCTTTTGCTACGACTTTTCATATTTGATTATAACAGAAAACCCGAATCCTTTACCAAAATCAGTTAGCATCCCCAAAGCCCCCCAAATCCTCCTTTAAAAACCTTAACAAAGCCTCTTCTCCAAAGTATTTATTAAGTAATTTAAAATTGTGCTCTGCATACTTGTAAAGGCCCCAATCTTTTATTAGTTCTTTAACTGCCTGCCTTACCTTTGACTCTAGCGCAAACTGTAACGTATCTTTGGTATAGTATTTATGCCCTAAAGTGTATACTTTAAAACCTTTTGGCTTTATATCGTGCCTAAATACTTGGTACTCAAACACAACGGTTGGCTTTTTAAAGTACATAGCTTCTAAAAACTGGTTTCCAAACCCCTCAAGTAGAGTAGGGTAGAGTATTACATCGGCGATTTGATAAAAGTCCCAAAAATATTTAGGTTTGGTGTTCTCATAGATTGCTACTTTTAATTTTTGGGCAAGGTGTAACAATTTTTTGTAATAATTATCGTCTTTATCTTTTGGATTTGATAACACCAATACCCCCGGGGGTATATTTTGAAGCCGCAATCTGTTAAAGTAATGTACAAACAAGATTGCATTTTGTATAGCTTTTCTGGGTATTATGCGGGTTGCGACCAAAAATATGGTTCTTTTATTAAAACGCTTTTTAAGGCGTAAAATCTTTGTTTTGTCTAGATTTACTATACTATCGTCCCATATATCGTGTCTTATAACTACGTTTGTAAAACCTTTTTGTTCAAGTTTATGTTTATCAAGTGAGTTTATAACCTGATGCCATATAAATTTACTTTTTATGGGAAACTTTTTCCAAACTGATTGTAAGCGTGCTTCAAAATAACTCCTTGTATCCCAAAAATCATGATCTACTGCAATTGTTTTTAACCCCAACTTTTTTATAGCTTTATAAAGCCCCAAAGATGCGGCAGGAATTATAGGTAAAGAAAATAGATTATGCACGTAAAGAAGATCAAGTTTTAGGGTGTTTAAAAGTTTATAAAAGCTCTTAAAAGCTGTTAGAGTATCCCTTTTAATATTATTGATTATCTGCCCAATTGACTGTTGCTTAAAATACCTAGAGTTTAAAGCCGAATAAAAGGGGGTAGAGTAGATATCTAAAAACGGTATGGCATAGTTGTCTATCAAAAACACTTTGTGGCCAAAACTTTCAAGGGCGCGTTTTCGTTTTTGTATCTCTAAGCTTACGCCGTCTGTACCGTCAGTTACAAAATGAACTGTGCCGATTCGCTTAGGCTTTTTAGTATTAGTCAAGGCCTTTCTAGCATCTTTATCTTGCATTGTTTAAAAAGATTCTAGCATATTAAGTCTTACAAGCTCAAAAAGGTACTGACCTGCAAACAGTGTGTACTCTTTAAAGTGATTGCTTAAAAACTCTCTGTAAAACATATATGATCTATTTAAAGGTAGTTTGTAAACAAGATTAATATACCGTTTCGCCCAAATATCAATTGGTGTAACGGTTGGTATATTTAGCGAGAAAGCAAGTACACAGTCTGCAACTTTTGGCCCAACTCCTGGTAAGGTTTGTAAAAGGTTAAAAAGAGTAGTGAAGGTATCAGGTTTAATTTGGATATCAGTCTCAAGGTCAAACTGAAAATTCCTTAAAACTTTCCCAAAATTACGTAAAAATTCTGCAAAATTCTCTCTATTAAAAACCTCTATCAAAAACTTTGCCCTATAACCTGTACCAATCGCTTGCCAGTCTTTAATGGTTAAATTATACAGATATTCTAGCACAGGAAAACCCAAAATGCCGGTATCATTTATATATCTTGTAATAATTTGCCAAACAATCTTACGAATACGCTTAATATTGTTGTTAGTAGAGATAATAAAAGAAAGCAGGGTAGAGTAAAAAGGCTGTTTAAGTACCAAAATATAACCGTTTTGCTTAATATATGGTAAAAGTCGCCTAAATCGGGGCTCTTTTTGAATAAGGCTTTTAAAAGTACTTTGTGGATACTGCTTTAGATTTAAAAAAATCTCAACAGTATGATTAAGGTCATTATAATAAAGTTTGCTAATTTGGGAGGTGTTTTTAGATCGTGGGATCTGCTTTAAAGATAATACCTTATCTTGGGGTAAAAACTCAAAAATGTTAATAGATGTAGTAGTATCAATAAAGGCTTTAGGCAAAACCGTTTTATAATCACCAGAATTTTTTAAAATATCTTTGGTAAAAACCTTAAAAGACGTATCTAACCTTTGCAAATTTAAAACATAGAACCTATTAGGTAAGGCCAAAACGTACCATACGTTATTACTTTGAGTATTTTGCTCTCCACTATTATCTTGGCTCAACCCCCGTTTTAACCTATGAACCAACTCTTTAAAAGATGGACAATTTTTAAACACCCTATGCCAATTTATGGGTAAAGTCAAAAATTTGCTAAAAGGTAACACCAAAAATGTTTGCCCGCCTAGAAAGGTAAGAGAAGAATTTATGGGGTAAGGGAGAGCTAGTAAAAGGTCTGAATACATACTGGTATTGTAACGGTTATAGGGGTAATGCTAGACACATACCCATCACTCCCTCCCCCTCACAAACACAAATCCTTCATCTACAAAATAAAATGGAGTAGGGTAGTTTTTGTATACAAATAAGCCGCCTTCTTTTTGAGGAATTATGGCAATGCCATCTGCGGCAAGTAATTTTATAAACTGGTTTATTGCTTTTTTTGAAAAACCTGCACAACCAATTATACGGTCATAGGGTTTAAAGTTTGGTGCCTCTTCTAAAGCGTTCTGGTTGCTGAGTATAATATTTGTTATACCTAGTTGTGTTAGATTTTCTTTGGCAATACTAAACATAGTTTTATTTACCTCAAAAGAGTAAATCTTTCCGCTTTTGCCAACGAGTTCTGAAAGTATTGCAGTTTGCCAACCAACACCTGTACCAATCTCTAAAATCCTTTGGCCTGATTGAACATCTAAAAGCTTTAACATATACAAAATAGTGTAGGGTTGACTTGTAGTTTGACCATCTGTAATTAGAATCGGAGCATCAACATAGGCAAGGTGTTTTTTATCTTCTGGTAAAAACCAAGCTCTGTCGTATTTTAGGGCAGCTTTTAACAGCTGAGAAGGTAGATTAAGTTGATAATGTATTGCCATTATAAGGTCTTGGTAGGTTTGATATTTGGGGTAGCCATACAGCATATAAGATTATAGGCCACAAGAACATTATAATCCAAATATGGGAGGTAGATTATATATTCTAAGTATGATTTTGTTCGTACTATGCTCTCTGATTATCGATCTTTCACATATACTAGCCCATCCTGGAAGGACAGACGCCTACGGATGTCACACCTGTAGGACAAATTGTCACCAATGGGGATTAGAATACGGAGAATACCATTGTCATCGTGCTAAAAGATATCTTACATCAAATAGAACCGTAAAGGAAGAGTATAGATCTAATAGAAACTTAGAAGAAGCTGAGTCGGAAACCCCAATAATTTCCATATTGCTATTAAGTCCGTTAGGTTATCTACTCTATACTAGACTTAAAGAGCCCTAAATTGGGATCTATAACCAAAAGGCGCTGGGTGAGACGGCTTTTAACTATAATATTGACCATTATATGTAATTATATGTAATTATCTGATTACAGTTCTAAGTATAGGGCTCCTTATACCTTACGTGGTTGTAGTGAATTCCGTACTTTACGAAAAACTTTCCAAAATCAGTAATATATGAATTCAAAAGCCCTAAGCAAGAACAAGAGATACACACTCGGCAGAGCCTCTACTTTTTAATCCAGCCCTCACTTGTATACTGAATAAATAAATCTTGGATAAACTGTACACAACCCTTAATAAATATTCCATAATATTTAAAGTGGGAAATTTCTATATTTGCTTTGTCCTCCCCTTACCAATTATCCCCCAAAAATGTTACACTCTACTATGACACTTTTTCAAACCATCCTAATCGCAGTTATTGAGGGTTTTACTGAGTTTTTACCTGTTTCTTCAACTGCTCATATACTTATTGCAGAAAAGTTTTTGGGGGTGTCATACAACGAATTTATAGAACTTTTTACCATTGTTATACAGGCTGCCACTGTGCCTGTTATGCTGTATTTTTCTTATAAAAACCTTAAACATCTTAAAAAACTAGCGCTACCGCTTATCGTGTCACTTTTACCAAACATTGTAGTTGGTATTTTTATATTTGCAAAATTTGATACGCTACTTACCTCTGCTTTAATTCCGTACACTTTAATTTTAGGGGGAGTAGGATTTATTCTGGTTGAGTATCTTATAAC
>WFZN01000034.1 GCA_015489555.1 Candidatus Dojkabacteria bacterium
CTGCCAAAGCCTATGGCGGGGTTAAAATCGTCCATGACTTTGACTTTTATAGGATAAGTTGTCTTTTTAAATACCATTTGTCGTAATCTTTAACGGTTTATTTAGACGCTTCAGCCAGATTTTAAGGGATGTGTTCTCTACGGGGCTTGGTCCATATTTAAAAGGACGCTTACGGGTGTCTATGATTATTCCAGTTAACTTATGTGGCTTAGCTGGCTCAAGCAAGCTAAAGTTTGAATAACCTTTATTGGTAATTACTGTGGCGCTTGAGAAATATCGATATGGAGTCTTAAAGTAGAAGATATTGTCTGAAGGGGCTATTATCTTATTTATATCATTCTGGGCAGACATTATTTCTATAAATTGAGGTGTTTCCTTAAACGGTGTATAGTATATATAGCGTTTTAGGTGTGGTAGTACTATGTAGGTCATTTCTTCTAGTTGCTCAGATTCAATTAGGCTCCCTAGGAGTGATAGGTTATTGTCTACAAAGATTTCCCATAGTCCTTTAAGGCCAAGGCCTTCTGCTGTCGCTAAAATTAAAAAAGGGGGTTTGTCTATGGTGTATACCAGTGGACCTGTTATATAAAGGCTACCGTTTAGTAAGGTGCGACCTCCGTATTGATTTTTAATCTGTATTAACGCTGCTGTAACAAGAGCCCTAATAAGGTCTCTTATGATTGGAGAGGAGGTACGTAGGGGTAGATAATGGTTAATATTAAGTAGGATGTCCATTAGTTGTTCATTGTTTAGTATGGTAGACATAAAAGCTGGGAATAATTGTTTATGTTGCTCAAAAAAGTCAAGCAAGTTTTTAAAGTGTGTCCCGACTGTATTAACACTAAAATGGATTTTTTCTTTTATTAGTTTGGGTTTGAAGATGGTTAATACTATCTCGTTTAAATCAAGGTGGATAATTATATGATGGTGGTGTGTCTTCTCAACTAGTTTCGAGGATAAATTCTCAAAATTAAGTTTGGATGTAAAAATAGCTTTCTGGCTGTACGCGCTGGCTTTGGTTGAGTATATATTTAAGTGCTCAGTGATTATATTTTCTAGTTGTTTTTGGGGTACATATGAAATTACGGTAGGTATTGTTGAAAGGGATCTTTTTATAGATTGCTCATGCTTAATTTGAGCTAGTGGTTTAAAAAAGTAAAAGTACGGGTAGTTTGTTCCGATACTGCTGCTTTTTCCTTTTGGGGTTAAGCTTGAGTATACAACCCCGTGTTGTAAGAAGATAACTTGTGAATACATAGTAAATTATAGGACATTGTTGGGGAGTTGTCAAAGTTTTGACGGGCGTGGGGCGAAATGGGGGGTAGCTTTAGAACGTTGGTGTTTTGTATCCTGGTTCTGTGGGGCATTTAACAAACGAATAAATTACAAAACCCATTTCGCCCCACGCCCAACACCCATAGTTGACCTTTAAGCAACAGAGCTTATAATTGAATAATGCAATTTAGTGAGCTTGTTAGTTATTTTCAGAAATTGGAAAAGATCAGTTCCAGGCTTAAATTAAGGGAGATTCTACTTGATCTTTATAGCAAGTTAACATATGATGAGCTACAAATAGTTTCTTATTTTTTACAGGGCAGACTTGCCCCTCCATATGTTGACTTGGAGTTTAATATTTCTGAAAAAACAATAGATAGGTACATATTAGAGGCTTTCTCAACAAGCTCTTTATTGTCAAGCGATCCAGAGAAACAGTACAAGAATCTAAAATTAAGCCACAGAGATTCTGCCGGTGCCTATGAGGTGCTAAAGAAAAGTTTTATAAAGGCCAATGATAGAACCATTAGTTTTGAAGACCTATCTATTACGCGTGTTTACTCAGAATTGCTAGAATTAACTTTAATAGAAGGCGTAGGTTCGGTTAAACGGAGGTTAAAACTGTTAGACGGGCTGCTTGCTAAGCTGTCACCAGCGGCTGGTAAATATATCATTAGACTTATTTTAGGCAGGTTGCGACTAGGAGTAAGTGTTCGCACTATTTTGGATATGCTGGCATATCACTATTCGTTAGTTTCAAAGGATGCCGTAGGGAATGCTAAGAAGCACTTTGATCGAGCATACGGAATAACTAGTGATATAGGATATGTAGGTGCTTTATATTTTAAAGAAGGGTTCCAGGCGGTTCAGAAAGTAAGATTTATTCCTGGGGTACCGATTGCGCTACAACTTGCTGAACGCGAGCCAACCTTGGAGGCTTGTTTAAAGAGAATTCCATACCCGTATGTGGATCCTAAACTTGACGGACTAAGAGGACAAATTCACATTTTTGACAGAACACATCTTGGAAAAGATTATTTTGAAGGCAGAGTATGGGCTAAGGCATATCTATCTAAAATAAACAAAAAAGAACAGTCGTTACTATCTAATCATGGTAACGATGAAGAGTATGTAGTAAAGATATTCTCGCGCAACCTTGAGGATCTTACCCCAATGTTTCCAGAGATACATGACTGGGCTAAAATTTATGCAGACAAGATTTTTGAAACCATCCAGCCCTCTGACTTAAAGGCCGTTGTGTTTGATTCTGAACTTATTGGTTATAATGAGAGCCTTGGGGAGTTTTATCCATTTCAGGTAACAATGACTCGACGTAGAAAATACAGTGTAAGTAAGCTTGCCCAGCAAATACCTATTCGGGCTTTTGTGTTTGATGTAATGTTTTATAAAAAGGAAGTGCTAACGTATCCGTTTAGAAAGCGTAGAGAATTGTTAGAGGAGATCTTTAGTAAAGTAAAAGCAGATACAGCTATTACCCTGCAGGTAATCTATAAGTTTGATAAAAGAGAAGATACCCATAAAGTACTTAAAACGGTAGAGAATCTGTTTTATGATTACGTAAGCCGTGGTGTAGAGGGTATTATGATAAAGGATCCTAATGCTCCGTATGAGCCGGGTGTGCGCAAATTTAATTGGATCAAGTTTAAACGTGCAATGAAGTCAGAACTTGCAGATACCCTTGATTTGGTGGTATTAGGGTATTACTATGGTAAGGGTAGACTAGCAAGTTTTGGCATAGGTGGCTTGTTAGTCGGAGTTTATGATAAAGATAAGGACGAATATTTGACTGTATCAAAGGTTGGAACCGGGTTTGCAGATGCAGATTGGTTGAAGATAAAAGGGCTTTTAGATGACCTAAAGGTTGATAAGCCAGTATTTAATGTAAGGGTGAGCAAGGAGCTTATACCAGATGTATGGGTTTATCCACAGCTTGTAATTGAGGTTGAGGCAGATGAAATTACTAAAAGTCCAATTCACACCGCCGGCTTGGCGTTAAGATTCCCTCGCTTTAAACGAATAAGAGAGGATAAAACGTCAACACAAGCTACAACACTTAAAGAGTTAAAAGAGCTAATGGCAAGTTAAGATTCTCTTTTTGGTGTTATGCGGATGTTTCATGGGTTAAAAAACATGGCTAGAACCTATTATTGGTATATAAGGGTAATACATCAGGTATTAGGGTTATTGGTGTATGTCTTGTTTCTGTTGGTTATTTTGGGTTACGTTTTAATATCAGTTAAGATATGGATTTTTGGTAGAATGATAGATTCAGTTGTAGCAATGTATAGCGACTTAAATTCGGTAGTAAGTTGGTTAGGGTTTAATTTGCCATTGCCGTTGTTGTGGTTTTTGGTATACGCGGTTATCTATTTTTTAGAGATTACTCTTGCTAAATATCGTGATTGGATTTTATTTAGATTAGACACTGCGTTATCTTCTGGCTACCCTACAGAGAGGTTTATTAATAAATTCTATGAGTTGAATATAGCCGATATAGAACAGATGAATCTTTACGATAAAATAGCTTTGTATAAAAAGCATTGGAACACAAAAGCTTTTTGGTTATTAAAGCACAGTGTAAACTTGTTAGGTAACTTGGTAGGTTTATTGAGCGCCCTAGTAATTTTGCTAAAACGAGGTAACAGCTATGTTTATATCGCTGTCAGTCTGGTTTTTGTTGGCATATTTGTTTCAGGGATCGTAGACAGTTTAAGTCGTAGGGTGACTTACAAGAGTGATGTATCAGCAGCAAGTCTTGTGAGAAATGTAAATTATATTCTTGAGCGTTTGTTAGATATGCGTTTTTTTACAGAGCTTAAGGTAAATAGAATCTATAGAAAACTGTCTAGACGATATGCTACCCTTGTTAGGAAGCTAACAGACAGCAATATAGAAGGAGGACGCAAAGCGTATAGATTGGCTTTGGTCGCTGATTTTGTGCGTACCTTGTTTTTTACTATTGCCCAAGCATTTTATTTGTATAAGGGGTTGCTAGAAAAAACAGAAGTGGGGCATTTAACTGCGGGGTTTAATCTATTAGCGCAGGTATTTACTAGATTAAAGGGGCTTATTCAGACATATGTTGCGTGGCGGGCTGATTTGCGCTATGTACAAGATTTTATGAACCTTTTTAAGCTAGAAAGCATTAATTTTACAAGTGATGGCAAAGTCCAAATAGCTCCTAGACAGCCTTTGTTGCTGGAGTTGCGTAATCTTACATATGTTCTCCCTGGTACGAAAACGCTTGTCGCCCAAAATATAGATCTTGTTATAGAGCCATATAGCAAGGTGTTTATATATGGTAAAGACGGAGTTGGAAAAACATTTTTAACTAAGGTGTTAACTACATTATTTCCCGTTCCACCGCAAAAATATTTTATAAACGGAGTAGACGTTAGAAATATAAAACGAGGGGTAGTTAAAGATCTCTTTAGTATAGTGCCTGACTCTTTTGGTCGTTACGAGTTTTCTTTAAAAGAGGCCGTTACTTTAGGTGGCAGTAATAAATTTGACAAAAAAAGATATATAGAGGCTTTAGAGATAGCTGATCTTTATGAATGGGCGAAAGATCTTGGGCTTTTGTTTAGTGACAGACGCCTTGGGGTTTTGTTAGGAAGCCTGCCAATTGCTGGTGGTTTTTGGCAAAGGATTGCTATAGCCCGTGCAATTTACAGAGACGCTCCAATCTTATTGCTGGATATGCCGTTTACCTTTATAGATGATAAAGGGCGTCAATGGATAATGGAACGTCTGTTAGATTTTGTTACTAACAAACGAAAAACATTAATACATATCGATGAAGATTTGTCCTTACAACGCTATTTTGACGTATCTTACGAGAAAGGAACCTATAATTTGACCAGATTATATTAAGTCGGTAGATGCTTTACATATATACTTTTTTGTGATACATTTTAAATATGCACAAAAAGGGTTTGTTTAAAACTCATTCGCAAAAAGAGGAGAAAAGTGTGCTTAGGCGTTATCGTAAATTGGCACGAGGTTTGTTCTTAACAGATGTATTGCTTGTAGCAAGTTTCGTTATTATGCTACTTGCACTGCAGTGTAAGTTGACCGGGTGGGGAAAGTGGTTTACTCCACCATACTGTGGAGCAGCTTCTAAGGTAAGTGGTTTTAGCCTAGGTTATCCGTTGGGGAGTATATCTGTTTCTTCTTCTCCCATAGAACTTTCTGAGGATGTAGGGGTATACGTAGTAGAAACAAAGGAAAATAACACTGTAAAGGTTGTTCCTGTAAACACTTTATCTAAAGAGGTTTTAAAAAATGTGACACTAGTGAAGGATGGTAATACATTAAAGTTACAGTCAGATAATAAAACGATAAGTGAGGTTGTTTTGTCTGAGGTTGGAGAGCCACAGGAGTTAGAATTGAGTGGGAATGTTCTTAGTATAACAGATGGTAATAGTGTAACCTTTTTAAATTGGGATACGAACGTGAGTGATGACGTGCAGAAAATTGTTGATCTGTCGGATGTTTCAATTAGCTCTCCTAATATTGGTGATACGTTAGTTTACAATGGCAATGCTTGGACAAACAAACAATTAAAATTTGTCGATTTGAGCGATACACCTAGTGATTACGGCACGGCAGGGTTTGTTTTACAAACAGATGGGGCAGGTTCCATTAATTATGTTGATCCTGCTACATTAAACGTAGGCTATTGGAAACGTGTGGGTACCTCATTGAGCCCCAAGAACGTTGGTGATGATATTGTACTTAATCCAGGAGAGGAGCTGTTTCTTAAGGGGTTAACCACAAACGGTGGTGTGTTGTTTACTAATAGCAATGGCCAAGTAGGGCAAAGCCCTAAGCTTTATTGGGATACATCAGACGATCGCTTAAATATTGATGGAGGACTCAATGCCCGTAAAGTAGCAACGGTTGATTCTTCTAATTACCGTTCGTATGATTACAATTATATAAGACGCGATTTTATTGTAGATAATAATTTCTCTAACCTATATCTTAACGGTCTATCAGTTAGAGCGTATGGAAACGCAGCTTCCGGCACGAGCTCAACAGGTATGATTATAGGTTTAGAGAGTTTAGTGGGTGCTACTGATACTTTAAGTCCCCACAAAGGTTATATAGATTGGCTTGTAGCTTTGGCGGGGGTGGTAAAGAATTTTGGGCCTTCTCATACTGGTACCTATGATAAGGCGATGGCGTTAGCCGGTATCCTCGATGCCTCGCCTGGTAGTTCAGGTACCATTAATCGAGGGTATGGCTTGTTTCTAAATTATGAGATAGGATCGGGGCCGGGGGCAACGTATAATAATGTTTTTGGGGTGTATGTGCAAAGTCCGCTTATGGTGAACTACTTTGCTGGTAATACTGGTATCGGCACTGATACTCCAGCTACTAAGTTACACGTAGTTGGCGATATCTATGCTGAAGGAGGGCAAATAAGGTTAGGAAATTTCAGTAGTACTCCTAGTGCCCTTGGAGCTGGGAGTATATATTATGATACAACCTCTAACATGCCATTTTATTATGATGGTAGCGCGTGGCAGCCACTTGTGGCTGCTAGCAGTTCTGATCATGATTGGTACAAAGCGTTTAGTACGGATGTACCAGACGATATAGCTAACGATATCTATACTTACGGGCAAGTTGGTATTGGTACTGATACCCCAGCTCAATTGCTTCATGTGTTAGGAGCAGACGCTAAGGTTAGAATAGAAGGTAGTACCGCGGCTTCTGTTCAATTATATGAAACGGATGGTACTGCGACTTGGTCTGAATGGCAACAGTATCTAGATGCTTTGCGTCTAAATATTCATGATGGATCTACTTTAACTACAGATGTTATAACTGTGTCTACAAATGGCGACGTTGGGATAGGTACGGCCAGTCCCTCTGCAAGGTTACATATAGCTAATGACGGAATGCTAATAGCGGAGGGAAATATAAGCAGTGGGAGGGTGCTTTCCTATACCGGAGGTAATGCCCTTATTTGGTATCCACGCAAGGCTGCTTTTAGAGTTGGATCGGTATCAGGAGCTCAGTGGGATGATCCTTCGGTTGGGATTTATTCCGTGGTTCTCGGAGGTACTGATAACGAGGCCTCATCTAATAATTCCGGTATATTGGCGGGTACTAATAATACAGTTGGTCCTACCGGGGCTCACTCAGTTATAGTTGGCGGGGCTTATAACTTTATAGATACTTCCACTGCGGCGATCGTAGGAGGTAGTGGAAATACAATACAGAGTAATAATAATGTTATAGTTGGCGGATCCAATAATTTAATAGAGACAGCTTCAAATCAATCTGTAGCATTGGGAGGCAGTGATAACGTTCTTACTGATGCTTTTAATACGATTGTAGGGGGAGAGTTCAATACCATTAGTAGTTCAACCGATTCATTTGTACAAGGGAGCGGAATTACCCTAGAGAATACCAATTACTCATTTGTGTTCGGCGAGAATATTTTGGTTGCCTCTTATTCAGGGCCTTTAAACCACGTTTACGCTTTTGGGCAAGATTTAGATATAGAGGACTCTGCTAATTTGTTTGTATTCGATTTCTCCGACGCTTCATCAGTAATTACAGAGAGTAACGCGTTTTTGATTGGCCCAACAGATGTTAATCCGATTAGAGTAGGTATCGGAGTAATGAGTCCGTTTTATCGTCTAGAGCTTCCAAACAATCCTGATCCTTCTGGACAGGGTCGAGCCAATGCATGGGTAACATATTCAGATGCAAGAATAAAAAGTAACCAACAAGAGATAGAATACGGACTTGATACAATAATGCAACTTGAACCAAAGAAATATATACATCATAGTACAGAATTTAAAGATGGACAGTTAATAATAAAAGATGAAGGCAAGGAGACAATAGGGTTTATAGCACAGGAGGTATACCAAGTAATACCAGAGATAGTATATAAACCGAAGGATGAGAGTAAAGACCTATGGAGTATGGATTATGAGAAGCTGATACCGGTATTAGTAAAGGCGATTCAGGAGCTAAATAGTAAAGTTGAGACCCTTTCACAAGGTTCTAGTTTTTCTCAAACTACAAACAATTACTGGGTACTAGACAATACTGGGGGTAAGGACATACTAACGACTTCTTATGATGTAAGATTAACCCAATTAATTAGCCAAAATGTAGAAGTCACAGAACTGACATCCTCTACATTAACAACAAATACTTTTAAGATAGTAGGTGATAAGTTAAGCATAGATTCTAACGGTAACTTAATAACAAATGGTAACCTAACAGTTAAGGGAGATGTTGCAGTATCAGGCACTTTAAAGGTAAAGAATCTTGAGATAGAAAATGGGTTTATTGCTCAGGCTCAGGGGCAGGTCACGGTGGAAGCTGGCAAGCAAGAGGTATTTGTTAGTGTTAACGGCTTGCCTCAAAACTATAATGTATTTATTACCCAGTATGGTCAAACTGTGGTTTCATATTCAGTAGTTAGGAAAACAGACGGATTTACATTAAAGTTTAGCAAACCATTAGTAGAAGACACAGAATTCGGTTGGGTAATATTCAAAGTCAAGTAAGGGAGTGGGTAGACTATTTATAAAACTTCCTTTATTTTTTGAGGTTCAAGTACAGGCCATATGTGTACGCCATTTATAATTCGTACTTTAGTGCAGCTAAATATTGTAAGATAATCTAAGGCATATCTGGGAGTTACGAAAGGTTCTTTAGTGCTTGTTACAAATGTCGTTGGGGTTTTTATGTTAAAACGTTTAATGTTTTTGATTCCAGCGGGGATACTTTTTATGGCAAAATGCATAAAGTTAGAAAATGGTACCTTTGGGTTTATTAATTTATCGTAATATATAGAGAGAGCGTCAGAGATTGCTTTCCGAATGTATGGTGAAGAAAAGTCGTAATTTGGTAGTATTAGCAGTTCTGCTAGCCTACTTGTCAGTAACTTGACTTTACTTTCGGTAATGGGAAAACCAACGGAGTTTAGCAAGATTAGCATTTTTGGAAGGGTGTTGTTTTTTTCTAAATTGTACGTTATGTAGGTTGCTACCCCACCTCCCATTGAGTGCCCCATAATGGTCATATTTGTTATAGAGAACCCGTGTTTTTCAGCGATTTGCAGGGTAGCTTTATATAAAACGTTTGCAAGTTTTGTGTACGTAATTGGTTTTGTAGGGGAATCACTTAAGCCGTGGTAGGGGGCATCTATACCTACAATTGTATATTTATTAGTCAAGTGTTTTAGCAGTTTTAGGTATGTTAGAGTCCTACCCATTATACCGTGATAGAAAAATAGGGGTGGTTTATTGGAATTTAGCGTTTGGGGCTTTAATACATAGTATGCCAGTTGAAGGCTGTTTACAGTTATAAAGTTGGGATCAGGTTGATTTTTAGAGCCACTCTTTTTTGCTATGCAATGTGCAATTTTGCTATTAATGTAAGAGATAGGCGCAAACTCTTTAAATTTTGTAAAGATTTTAGTAATTTTTTGGTCTGTATCGAGGGTACTTATTATAAGTTTAGTTTTAGCTATTTTTAGTACAACGTAGGTTCCAAGGGCAAGTTTAGCGTTTGAATTGTTTACTTCCAGTATAACGATTGGATCGTTGTCAAAAATTTGAAAAAATGTTTTCCCTATATCAGGAGTAAGTTTTTTGGTCGTTATTTGAAAGTTGTTAAGTTTTAGGTGTTGTTTAATATGGTTTATGAATTTATTGGTGGAATAA
>WFZN01000035.1 GCA_015489555.1 Candidatus Dojkabacteria bacterium
ATGTGTATAAGAGACAGGTATAAACCCGACGCCAAGCCGTCTATTCCATCAATAATCTCTGTAGCGTAAGAGAAAGTAAGCATAACAAACGCTAAAGCCGCTAACAAAAAAACATTAACAACGGGATTTGCCCCCTCAAACGGTATTCTATACCCCAATAAATATACCTGTTTGATTCCCAAATACCCAACTGCTACGCGAGCAACAAACAAAAACATAATAAACATAAATGTGAGCTTTAACATACGAGTCGAAAACTTCTCATACCACAACCTCAACCTGTTAGAACGATGAATCACAAACTTTGTAAATGCTTCCTCTAAAAAACCGTACAAGCCTATAAGAAAGAAAACCCCTGCTAAAGCCCTTGCAAAAGGTGTACCAAAATAAAACCACCAAATAGCTACAGTAGTTAACCATATCAATATACCTCCTAAAGTCGGAGTCCCAGTCTTACCTTTTGTTATTTTCTTAAATATCTTGTTCCAATTACCAATGTCTGGATTATCAAAGTAAAACTTAAGTTTATATAAAAAGTTTATCAACGGAACAACCCATAAAGCGGCAAGTACAAATCCAACCCAGAAAGATCTGACAAACTCTAAGACAAAACCAACGCCTGTCATATTAAAGTATACTATAAAATAATGAGCAAACCCACTAGTACAAACTACAACTTTAAAAAAGGACATACTTACATGTTCTTTACAGCTGTTATATGGGGTATAGGGAGCCTTATCATAAACTTACTTGTAGCTAGATATCGCAACATTAGTGCGATATTATTCTGGAGATACGTTACCGCACTGGTTGCCTTTTTAACAAGCGCACTACTAATACGCTCTATAAGCTTTATACAGCTTAAAGGCATAATTAAGCAGCCCATAGCATGGGGTGTTGCACTTGGCCTTTCTATTGGCACTCTTTATCCACTATTTATGGCATTCTCTCATACAGCACCGGGCCTTGTAATGCTAATATGGAACCTTACTCCCCTTTTAAGCATGTTAGTAGGAAAATTTGTCTTTGACGATAGGTTCAACAGGACCGAAGTTACAAGCACAATAACTGTCGCAATAGCCAGTATTGCCTTATCTATGCTACGATACCCTATAAATAGCACCAGCGCATTAGGTGTACTATATGCATTATGTTCTGTTGGTTCTTATATTCTTTCTACAAGCCTAACTAGAGTTTTTATAGGTTCTAAATATGCTGAAGAATTAAACATACTAAGCTCAATTACGGGACTTATCGGGGCTGCTGTTATATACGTATTATCTCCCAACAAAATCGGTCTTATTAGGCTAGTCTACTTAAGAGACTGGCGTATATGGTATCTTGGAATATTCTCAACTATGGCCGCTCAAGTTATGGCCACCAGAGCAACCTATTTAATAGACTACTCGGAAACCATGGCGTACACATATTTACAAAGTTTAATAGTAATTTTATTGGAACCTGTTACCGGCATGGCCTTCTCAGCTTTAAAACCGCAGGAATGGTTCCTAATCATTGTAATAATTGTAGCTTTTATTGTACAGTTAAAGGCTGCTCGCAAGGAATATCCAATGTAAAACAACCTCCCAAGGCAAAAAGTCGTTGCTTTTAACCTACTTTAAAACAACCACGCCTTCTACATAGCGAAGATGCCATAGGACACACGCCTTTTGAACCTACCTGGCAAAATACAATTTCAAAAAGTTATCAAACACCATGTTTGCCTTAATTTGGTCCTTGTACTGAAAATCTAACAAACGCTCCTTAAGCTCATCTGGTACAGATGCATATTCATCTGCAAACATATTGAATCTTTCTATATTCTCCTTGTAAGTAAGCTCTGGATGAAACTGCAAAGAATATACGTTATTCCTTAATTTAAACGCCTGAAGATAAGTACGTTCACCAGTCGCTAAAACTTTAACGCTATTTGGGATTCTATCAAAAACTACCGCGCTTTTATGCCCTTCGCTGACATAAAACGAATTTGGCATACCTGCGAACAATGGGTCACCCTTTCCCTGGGTAGTAAGGCTTATCTTGAAAAAACCCACCTCCTTAAACTCTGGCTTACCTGAAAGAACACGCGCTCCTAGATACCAACCCAACAACTGGTGACCAAAGCAGATTGCCAATGTTGGAATATCCTTTTTTACAACAAACTCTAAAATAGGTTTGATCCTATCTAAAATAAGCTCCATTTCATTTTTCCTTTTACTTTGCGTGCCCAGTTGGTAAAAACCATGCTCACCGCTTCCTCCCAAAATAACAGCTTTACTTTGTGATAATATATCTAAAATTTCGCTGATATTCCACAAAGGAGAAAATATATTCACAGGATATATATCAAACCACTTAAGCCCGTTTTTCTGAGCCTTATTAAAAATACACTGCAATTCATGAGGGCCGGATTTGTCAGTCCTAAACTGTATTACTGTTAGCATTTAGTATTTTAACGATAAACCCCACTTTGTCAATTAAATCACCCACTCTGTAAATTTCCAGTTAGCAACTGGAAAGACTAAAACCTTTTCTCGCATAAGATCATTAATTGATATTTTCTGTCTGCAATAACTAAACCCCATATTTAAAACCCGAAAATACTGACCTTGATGTTCAACTATGTTACGGACTTTGTTTAAAACTACGGAACATTTGTCTTTATTAGCATTAATAATGCCATCCTTTGGATAAACAACAACATGAGAAACCCCCTCAAGAAATCTATCATACACCCCGGAGCCATAACCTAAGCGTTTACCCCAGAAATCCCACACAAGAGCAGGTACAAACACCGCTGTTTTGTCTGCCTTTTGAATATACTCTCTAAACTCTTTAATATAGCTTGAAACCTCATATATATACGCATTTTTGCTGGCCGGTTGATGTTTGTCCCTTGTCATTACTGCAAATAACCATTCTTTGTCAGATTTAACGGGGAAAATCAGTACTTTCGGTAGGTAGCGCTTTATATAAACAGATATAATTGGCTCAATATTCTTTTCCCAGTGAAACGGCTTATAAAAAACCATAACATCCGGACGATATCTTACCAAAATGTCAAAATAAAACCTTAGATCCCTCGCCTCTGGTCCCTTATTCGCAAGTATTAAACGGTGTATGTATTCCTGTTCGCCTCCTTTTGAAATAAACTCCGAGTTCAAATTAAATCTACCAGTTTTACCTAAAATCTGCTGTTTATATTGCAAACGTATCAAGCTGCGCCAAGACAAGATGTACTGAGTAACTGCCTTACCACGATAAGGATGCAAAAGGATACCAAACAACTTTATAAACGGTTCCAAAGTATAAACCGAACCAATTATACACGTAATACGCGGATTCTTAAATCGCCCCTTTGTTGTTTGACTTCGGCTACAGTTATACTTGATGACCTTAAAATATAGTTTAAGTATCTTATCTACATCATTCACCCCGTCTGGCTTACGCCAAAATCTACGCTTTATATCTAACTGTTTAAAATTAACAGCTCCATGACAAAGTGAGACTTTATATTTACTAAGCAGATTAGAAAGCGTCCTAGTCCATTTTAACGCAGCATTTTTAGTTTTCTTTGAACGCGTAAGGTATATATTCCAATCCCATTTTAGGGGAGAAAGCCAACTTGTATACTTTATTAGATAATTTTTTACCTGATCAAGTTCATGGGCATTTGACAATAAGAACAGTTGTGTAACATTATTCTGCTTACCAATCCATACTGCGCTTTTGCTTGCTAGATTTATGTAAAAAAACCTCGGTTTACTGTTCCACATATACGCCATAAAATTGTCCCTTGAAGAGACAGCCCCCCTGGCAGACAAGATATAGCGTTTTGATTTAAGATAATCTATAACTTTTAACAGCTTAGCAAAAGTTTCTACATACTTACCGGAAAGGTTTGTACCTATATACTCCCGTTTGTATTCTAAACCACTACCATAAACACTTTCCTTTAGATTTTGATCATTACTACTTAAAATAGCAAAACGAGGATCTTTTGGTACCACATAACCTATGGGCTTTTCTAGCAAAAATGTTACACGTGTAGCTTTAAATCCGTAGTTTTTGTCGTCAAAAATACTTTGACATTCTCCTCCTAATTTTTGCGTATGATACCTTTTAATATTAGTGATAATCTTAAAGTAATTTTGATGCTTGTTAACAAAAACGTTCGTGTAATCATTCTTTATTCCTACTCCAGCTTCAACAATCAAAACGTCTATTGGCAAAGGCTGTTCATTAAACAAAAAATTCATAGCACCCAAAAACATAAGCTGCGAATACTTTATAAGCCCAAATTGGTCAACAAACTGTCGTCTTAGTGCCAAATCATACACAATTTTAAGATGCTTTAAATAAGAAGCTGGCGATATAAAAAACTCGTTTATTATTAATCGCTCAATAGGCGAGTAAACATGCGGTTTAGTATATACCGCAACATTGTAACCTTTAGCACGAAGCAACCCCCCTAGCAAAATAGCAGTAGAACCTTTCCCTGAACTTCCCGTAACGTGAAAAACTGTTCTTATCTTGTTTACATCAATTCCTAACAGACTAACAAGGGCACTACTACGCACTGCATTGGTGACCTTATTGGTACGAGAAACTTTGCGGGCTCTATCAATGGCTTTATAGATAAAATCAACTAGCTCTGCTGTATCATCATACGCATCAAAGATCGAATGTGCAAAATGGTTGTGTGAATAGAGATTATTTTGATTTTGATGTACCTGCATCTACCTTTTTAACAATATTTTTAACAATATGATTAATATCTCTATTGGATATAAGATGCAACTTACCCTCTTTGTCTCTTATGTAAACATGTCTTAGCCCAATAAGCTCCACAGTACCCTCTACATCCTTTATTTTTACAGATTCTCCAGTAAGGAGTGTTCCAGTAAGAATAAAAGACAACCCTGAAACAATGTCTCTTACAACATCACGCATCCCCAAACTTAGGGAAAAACCAGCAAGCCCAAGTCCAGTTACAATTGGAGTAATATCTATTCCAAGAACAGCAAACGCCATTAAAATTCCAACGGCCCATATTAAGATTGAAGTAATGTGCTTAAACAGACGAAAAATCGTTAATATACGCTCATCTACGCGCGGCCTGCTGTAGTCTACGTGTTTAGCTATTTTTTTAAGTAACTTATCCTGAACATTAGTAACCACTCGTTTAACCAAAGCATGTACTATAGCAGTAAACAATGCCACGAATATAACCCCACCTAATACCGTTGGGACTACCAAATCGTGTATTAATCTTGCTAAATAGTCCATATTCCGCTTTGCTTACTTATTACTTTTTAAAGAATGCCAACATTATGAAAGACTTAATGTGGAAGCGTTAAAGGGGCGCAGCCGAAGGCTGCGCCCCTTAACACCTTCTATGCACTAATACCCCATATACGGATTAGCCTGCATAGTCGGCATCGGCAGGTTACCATTACCGTTGTTACCAAACCCATTATTACCCCCTAGTATAAAGAGGAAGATTTCTTGCATCAATTTTTCACCGTTAATATAGTCACTGGGTGCTTCTATAATTGTATTACCCAAATCTTGAACCTTTAGCTCCATAAGTTTTACATATTTTTCTTTCTCTAATGCATCTAACATATTCTTATAAAATTTTTCCATAGTTTTATCTTCCTCCATTGTGCGTTTAATGCCGTTTTTGATTGCATCAGTTGATTTAACCTCAAAAGCAATACCTGTTACCGTTTTCTTTTTAGTATCTAAATACCAAACAAAGATTAAACTTGCTAAAGCATCTTTATTTGTCTCTTTTAGCCCTTCAATAGCCTTCTGAATATCTTTTCGCTGTATCTCCAAT
>WFZN01000036.1 GCA_015489555.1 Candidatus Dojkabacteria bacterium
GTTTATATAGCTTGCGTAAAGAAGTAGGTATGCTTTAAGGCGTGGATTGTGGTTTAGGGTGGGAGACAGACTTTTTAAAAAGTCAAGATAGTCAGTCATTGCTATTTTCTGGTTATGTATATAGATTTGTATAGGAAAGTCTAATGAATTTATAAAGTTTGCAAATTTGTTTATAAGATAAGCTTGCTCCTCTGGGTTAAGCAGCGAGAAGTTTACGGGTTTTATTTCTACAATTTTTAGATAGTCGCCATTGCGCAGTACTATTATTTCACCGATTATTTCTACTATATCTATAAAATCCTGGGTTGAGCTCTTTATACGTGCTTGGTTTAGAATAAAGCCCATTGTTAAGTTTTATATGATACTTTAGGTAATAATTCTATTAAGGGAAGCGACTTACCTTCTAGTTTGATTTGGTATATTGGGTACTTAATGTTATCATGTTTTATCTCGATAAAGTATTTATCGCTTGGTAAGGGATTACTAAAGTAGACAATGCCATAGTTGTTTGTCTTACCAATATATAGTGGCATGCCGTGTTTATTTTTTATAACCACAGTGATACCTGGTTGAGGATTCTTCTTGGGGCCAGATACCTTAATTGCCAATGTGTTGGGGATCGCAGGTATCTTTATTGAGAAATCAGCGTAAGCTGTTAAGTACTTGTCATCTATTGGTATAAATGCGGGTTTGTTTCTTTTTGATAATTTGCGAATTACTTGTTTAGTAGTCAAATGAAACTCTGTTTCAAAATAGTCTTTAAGATAAGTGGGGAATATGCCAGGTTTTGCTCGTAGTCTTTGTTTGTAGGGTACTACTTTCTGTTTTCCCCATAGCCACACACGTAAAAGGGGAATTGAAGTATAAGATAAAAATCGAGTTAAGATTACCGCTAAAGGCTCTTTCTCAACGCGCATAAACAGTAAGGTTACAGGTACTAAAAATGTTATTATGGCTAGCGGGTATCCAACGTAGGCAGACATTATATTTTTGCTTACCATCAGATATAAGAAATAAGATGTAGCGGCTCCACCCCCTACTACGATAAATTGTTTCCACGTAAGTCCTGCGAAGATCTTAAATTCGTATTTTGTTATTTCCTGGGGTACTATGTGTTCTTGTAGCATATAATATATGATAACATCCATCCTCTATAATAAGAACATGTGTCCCTCTAGCAAGCATATCGGCGATAAGGCAGTGGTAGCTTTAGGGTTAGACGTAGGAACCCAAAAAACGGGGATGGCATTATACAAAAACGGCGTGGTTCATATTTTAACAACGATTGTAGGCAAACAGGTGCTACCTGCCATAATCAAGGCTATTCACGACCATAATGTCAACGTGGTGGTGTTGGGGGTACCCCCTTATGGAGATATGCGTAGTAAAATATTGCAGTTACATAAAGACCTTGTTAACCGTTTCCCTAACATAAATATAATCTTAGTAAATGAAGACAAAACTAGTAAAATAGCACGATTTGAAGTTTCTGCTGAATATGCTGTTTCAAGTGGAGTAAATAGGTCAAAATTTCTAAGACAGGCTAAAAGGCGCGGTAAGTTGGACTCTCGTGCTGCGGCATTTATTCTTAAAATGGGTCTAGATAAACTAGGAGTAGAATACGAGATATGACCACTGGACGAAAAATTTATCCGCATTTAGTTAAAGCCAGTTCACAGCTTAGGGCTTCTAAAAAGATGTCAGCTGAGAGTAGAGATTTCAGTGATCCACCGGGGGATAGGGGTAATAGGCAAAGACACCGTGTGCTTTTCGTGTTCTCTATAGTTGTGTGGTTGGTGGCATTTATAGCTGTCTTGAAATTACCGGCTATACTTGTAACATACTTTAATAATAAGTTGGGTATACGTTTGTCTCTAGCTGGTTTATTAGCAGGAGTTGGGGTGGTTGACGATGATTATTATCCATTTAGTACTGATGATAATGGTAAGACCACTGTTTTACTAGTAGGTGTAGACCGGGGGGAAGGGCGCTTCTATACGTTTAATACAGATACCATTATGACGTTAACATACGATCCAGGCGATCATAGTGCATATATGATTTCTTACCCACGTGATTTATATGTAAAAGTACCATATACTCGTTCTGTGTTTGATAAGATAAATGCCATGTACTATCACGGGCGCGTGTATTATGGTGATGGTATTAGGGCCTTAAAGGAGGTAATTTATGAGATAAGTGGTTTGAAACCACAGTACTATGTAATAGTTGATTTTGACGGTTTTAAGGAGCTTATCGATTTTGTCGGTGGAGTTGATGTCTATAATCCGAGGGCGTTTGTTGATCATGCTTATCCTAGGCGAGGTGGGGGATATATGACCGTTAAATTTGATAAGGGGTGGCTTCATTTGGATGGGGAGCGGGCGTTGCAATACGCCCGCTCCCGTAAAGCAAAAGGTCCCGAGGGGTCAGATTTTGCAAGGGCAGCCAGACAACAACGGATTTTAGAGGCTTTGTTGAAAGAATTGGTGAACAAGTTAAAGCGTCAACCTTGGTTAATAAATGAAATAATAAAGATAGCCCAGAAGAACCTGGAGTACTCCCCAATAGACTTAGAGGAGTTAAATTACGCCTTAAAGCTATATTCTGCTAAAGGGCTGCCAAAGTTTTACAGTATTGTGCTTAATCCTTCATTAGGA
>WFZN01000037.1 GCA_015489555.1 Candidatus Dojkabacteria bacterium
TACTTGCGATACCGTTTAAAAGCTGTATAAAACTTTTTCCGCTGTGGCTGCTAAAGCCAGTTTCACCCCACGCCCCAGGCCGTTATGCTTAGTGTGTTAGGTAAAGAAGCGTTTAGTTTTGCACATATTTAACCTTAAAAGTTGTTAACATTTATCCGTTATAATCTAATTATGTCAGTAATTACCCGTTTTGCTCCATCCCCAACTGGTCATTTACATATAGGTGGGTTAAGAAGTGCGTTATTTTCATATGCTTGGGCAAAGAAAAATAATGGTAAGTTCTTGCTTCGTTTAGAGGACACAGATCGTAAGCGTTTTGTAAAAGAGTCGTTATTAGAGATTCCTCAGATACTTCAAGAGTTTGGTTTAAATTTTGATAATAAGCTCAGTAAAAAAGAACTTGAAGCCTCTGCTAATAATACTTTTGATAGTGAGTCAGGTTACAAAGTATATACTTTTGACTGGGTTACAAAGGCAGATTACTTAGAAAACATTGAACCTGAGTGCTTTAAAAACTCTTTTATACAATCTCAGCGTTTACCACTTTATCAATATTTTGCGTGGCAGCTTATTAAAAAAGGATATGCTTATTTTTGTTTCTGCTCGCCAGAAAGATTACAGGAAGTTAACAAAAAACTATTAAAAGAAGGCAAGAAACCCGGATATGATGGGTATTGTAAACGAACTTATACTCTGGATGAGGCATTAGAAAAAATCAAAGAAGGTCAAAAAGCTGCGGTAAGATTTAATATACAAAAGTTTGCTAAAGATTACTATGAAAAAACAGGGACTTATAAATTAACCTATAAAGACACAGTAGTAGGTGAAGTTACTTTCGACCTTTTGCAAGAGCGAGATTTTGTAATACTAAAATCCGATGGATTCCCAACCTATCATTTGGCTGTAGTAATTGATGACCACTTTATGGGGGTAACTGATGTAATACGTGGTTATGAGTGGATATCTTCTGTACCAAAACATCTCGCTTTGTACGAAGTTTTGGGGTTTGAAAAACCACGTTTTGTACATTTACCGGTAATACTTGACCCTTCTGGCGGAAAACTTTCTAAACGTAAGGGGGCAGTAGCTGTTGTTGACTTTTTAAAAGAAGGGTATTTAAAAGAGGCAATATTAAACTTTTTGATGTTTTTAGGGTTTAACCCTATAAAAGACGGAGAAAGCGAACTTTTAACACTTGAGGAATTTGTAAAACGTTTTGATGTTGAAAAGATTCATAAGTCTAATCCTGTATTTAACCGTGAAAAACTTTTATGGTTTAACAAGCAGTATATGGTAAGTTCTTCACTTGATAAGTTTACAAAAGACTTTAAAGTGTGGCTTATGCGCTTTAGAGAAGACATTATCAATAAACTTACTACAGAAGAATTATACGGTGATTTTGGTTTACACAATAATCCGTATAAAGCCCAAGAGTTAATAGAGAGCATATTAGCCGACTTAGGGCTTGGTAAAAAGCTTGCTATCATCAAAGAGCGTACTGCAACTTTGTGGGAGGCGCTTAAAATGTTGGTTTTCTTCTATATTCCCCCTAAGAAAATTGAGTTTAAAACCGTAAAAGGCGTTAAACGATACGATGAAGAAGTACTTAAAAAGGCTCTAAGAGAATATAGGGAGATCCTAGAAAAAGAGTGGCCATATAAAACTCAAGAAGAATGGGCAAATAGGGTACGAGAAATTGCTCAAAAATATGGTATTAAGCCAGCTGACTTTTTTATGGCAATAAGGCTGGTAGTTTGTGGATACCGCATATCGCCACCGCTCTGGGAGGTTGTTACGATTATGGATATACACAAGGTTAGTAGCCGAATTAATATGATACAATCAGTCTGATGATAAGGTTTTACAGAGCTTTTACAGTTCTATTCGCTATTGTTGCGGTAGCTGCTACCTATCTTGGAGTTGTAGACTTTTATGTAAAAGCGCAGGCAGATTTGTGTAATCCTCCTTGTGCTGAAGACGAAACCTGTGTTGTTGATTGGACAGGTAGATCCTCGCCTTATTGTGCTAAACTCGGGGGTTCTTCTTCCTCTGACGTTGAAGGTAATTCATCGGGTACTAGAGCCGGTGGTATTCCAGATCACGTTGATTTGGGGTTTATGACGATTTATCTAGATAATTGGGTAGAGCAGTTTTATACAATATTGTTTAGCTTTGGAGTATTTTCGGCTTTGCTCATGCTGGTTATAAATGCAATAAAGGTAATGACTAGTGGACATAATCCAGAGGCCGTTCAGCAGGGTATAGCAGGTATACAAAACGCGGTTTTAGGTCTTATCGTAGTTATAGTCGCCGCGGGTATTGTGTTTTGGGTTAATAATATGGTAGTAATAGGGGGCTAGGGTGCATGGCAAATCGGTGTTTTGTGAGCCCCTTGTGGTTATTTGAGGCCGTTTTTATATAATCGTAAGTATGGTAACAGTTTATTTTTTATCGAACAAAAAAGGTGCGGTTGTCCACGCTTTGGATAGACTTTTTAGCGAAACAAAAGTCACGTTAAGGTTAGAATTTATCTCTACAGAGGAGTTTAGAGACAACAAAGAATTACTAGTATCGCGAATTTTGTCGGCGAGCACTCCCAAAATTCTTATTACATATAATTTTGGATATATTTTGCCTTCTGTCTTAGTTGATAATATTTTGGGGTTAAATATACATTTTTCGCTTTTGCCACAGTATAGAGGTCCCTTGCCAACAATAGCCACAATTTTGGACCGGGAAAAGGTTACGGGCATAACGGTTCATAGACTTACGGATCAGGTAGATTCAGGAGACATTTTTATGCAGGTTGGGTACAAGATTGAGTATCCTATTACTGCTGGGCAGTTATTTCAGACATTAGAGCAGCATTTGGTAAGTGATGTACTGCCCTATCTTGTAGATGCAATAGCGGGGGCCTTAATCTTTGATGAGTCCAATTATTTTATACAAAGTGGTCAAGTGTCGTATGCTCCATTTTACTTGCGTAAAAAGCAAAATGCGTTTGTTGATTTTAAAAAAATGACTGCTGTAGAAATTTTACATAGGGTACTTGCATTTAATCCCGAGCCGGTAGCGTTTTCGTTTTTTAAAATATCCGGTAAAAAACGCATGGTTAATATTTACTCTGTTAGAGTGGTGGATAATGTTAGGTTAAAGCCAGGAGAGGTTATATTTAGCAAACAACACCGTAGATTATTAGTAGGTTCTCTTTTGGGAGCAATTTCTCTTGAAGAGATAGCTATAGAGGGGAAAAAGCGCTTGTATGGAGGGCAGCTTGTAAGTATTCGCGATAGGATACGCGTTTTGTAGATTTTATTGCAAGGTGTATTTGTTTAAATTTTTTAAACGTGGAGTTTTGCTTTGTATTTCAGCCCCTTTAGGATGTCTCAAGGTTTCCACGTTTTGTGTTATTGGAAAACCGTCTAAAGGTATAATCAGTTATGGCAAAACCTCAGCAGTACCCAAGTTTTCAGGATGTGTTTTTAGGGTTATTTACAGGGGGGGCTAAAGTAAAGGGGCGCGCAGCGCCCCAACAACCAGGGGTAAACTGGGCAAATACCGTTATTTTACCGTTTGTAGCCGCTGTTACATCTAGTGCTCAATTGGCAGAAAACTTAATACACCAACCTTTTGAGAAGGCAGGTGAACGTACGAAGGAGATTCATACCAAGGTGTTTGTGTTTGACGCCAAAGAGGGTAAAAAACAGTACTCTGCCATACCCGCGGGAAGGCTTCGTAAGTGGGCGGTTGAATATTCTCCTAAGGTAACGCATCCCACAACGGCTTTGCCATCCCATATGGCAGGAGTGATGTCATCACCTGGAGATATAAGTGCAAAACTTTTGGGAGGGGCAAAATTGGCTCCGGATATTGAGGGTTGGCTGTCTTTGTTCACGGACCCCACTCTTACGGCGGAGGTTGTTGCAAAGCTGTATACAGATTCAAAAAAATTGATTGCACGCAAGCAACTATTAAATGAATTTGAGCGTATCGCAGGAGACATCGCTATACGTCTTGGGCTCGGAATAGGTAAAGCGGCTGCTGCTAGTGGAATGCCAAGGGATTTTGCTTTAAGTGTATTCAAGCGTAATCTAGAGCTTGATAGACATTGGTCAACAAGTCTTGTTAGCAAGGTAAGTGAGGGAGTAGACAAACTTATGGGCGGAACTGACCCTAATGAGCGCTTTTTTGCTCAAAGTGTATTCAGGGTTCTATCTTCAGCCGGGGGAAAATTGGGTGCTTCGGAGAGGCAACGCTTATATGCAACGGTATTACATCATCTTGATGATAATTTTTGGCAAGGTTTGTTTAGGAGTGTAATAGCAGGCAACTCTATGGATGTAGCAATCTCCCAGAATTTAGGGCGCTTGGCTTCTGACCCCTTTGTGAGTGGGGTTGTTGGGGTTGATAGGGCTAGGCGGTTGCTTGAAGATATTGCCCGTGATTCTAATGTGCAGCGTTACTTTGCTTTGCAACTAGCGCGTAAGCGTAAAGCTATTCAGCGTGGATTAGTGATAGACCAGCAAGCCTGGAGAAGAACATTGGCGCGAGTCGGAGTTGATGATAATACCCTTGCAGCTTTGGATTCTGTGTTAGAAAGCAGTACGGTGGAAGCTTCAGCTCGTGTAATTGAGAGAGTTGATAGGCAGCAGGCTGCTGCATTGCGTGATGCATATAGGGATTTAAAACAACAAGCCCGTGAGGTATCGCGACACCCTTTAGCTCGCACAGACAAAAAGGTGTTACTTAATCCAAGGTTTTGGTACGAGTGGAAGTTGTTGTTGAGTGAATATTCAAAGGAACTTGGAAAGGTTACGTTTTGGGATTTTGTTACAGGTGAGGTTTTTCGTAAATTATCTGGGGCTGGGGTTGCTGGAGTATTAGAGCTTGATCATACAAAACTTAAGCAGATTACAGCGTTTTGGGATCAGATAGGTCAACTTAACTTTGCTGACCCAAAGGTAGGTAAGTTTTTGAAAGGTCTTGAGACGGAAACAAGAGAGTTTTTGAACAATGCCAGTCCGCACCTGCAGGGCAATCCACTTTTGAGACGTTTGGCGGCAGATTACAAGCGCTTTGCGCGTTTACCATCGTTACTTGAGAGTTTAAGGAAAGAACTACAAAGGGAAGGTATTAATATAACTCGCGAGCAGCTGCTGCATATTTTGCACAGCCAGGGAGGGAGGGGGCTGCTTACGCGATTTGTTAGGGATGGTGACTCTGAACGCAAAAGGCAGATTTTGTCTCGAATCGCTCGTTACTGGGATAGACACGATAGGTTTAATCAGATGCGTAAGCAGTCCGCACAAAATCTAGAGTACTTTACCGATAGTTTAGGAGGTGATCCAGACAATTTGCCATGGTTGGCTGAACCTTTTAGGCGGTTTTTGCCAGCACAGATTATGTATACAGCATATGTGCTGCATCCTTTTAGTTTAGCAAGGCGGTTCTTAAATGGAGATTTGCCGTGGATGTTTTTTCACATCGGAACAGGATTTAGCGATCCTGAGGTCATTATGCTTTTGTCTATGGATTCTACTTCTGATCTTATGCATGTTAGACAGTATCTGCTTAGAAAATATGGCCCCCTTAAGGGTAAGATATATCATGCGTTTCTAAGGCGTGGAATTAGGTTGGGGAAAAACAAATATTACAGAATGTGGTTAAAGTATGGGTGGAAACGGCTTTCAACATTGTACATGTTGCTAACAAACCCACATCAGTATCTTTTCTATAAGTATTACGAGGTCGTTTATAAAAAGTATATTCTGAAAGGAATGCGTAAATTAGCAAGAAAGATATGGATAAAACTGGGAGGTCCTAAATTAGTAAAAGCATTAGGTAAGTTATTGGCAAAATTAGGCCTACGAAAATTGGCTGGGGCAATTTTAACCTACGTATCTGCGGGACTATGGATAATATACGAATTCTTGAATTTTATAAGTGGAGGGCTTTTAGATAAAATACTAATGAGCATTATTTATATATCCTTTGCCTTGGTTTTTTTAATTCCGTTGGCTATTCTTATACAACTTGCAACAATTGATGTTGGGGTTGGGTATTCTAGTAACTCAATGTTGCCTGTGGTTTCTGAGCAGATTACAGCAGCACCTTTAGACAAGATAAAAAGGGGGAGTCCTCTTATTGAAAAGTTGTATCAGGATATTGAGGGTCCGTATAAAGAAGATGAAGCAGGACCAGGCAGTGGTAGTGATTCCTCTGATTCTGATATTGTGGCTTTTGGCCCGGCTTGTGGTTATATGGTCGATGCCTTTTGGGAGGAGTTTACTGGTAACGAATCATTGCCGAAAAGAATGCCAGATGGAGCATCTTTTACTCCGATTGAGGATGCAGGATGTATATTGGGAGATACTCCATATGGCATTGTGCAGTGTAGTAATGGTGGTTCATCTTATCATCAAAAGTCAGGTGCTGTTGATTTAATTCCAGACATGGCGATAAGTAAAAGGCCTTCTTCTGTTTTATTATCCCCCGTAAATGGAGTAGTTGCTTTTTGTGCTGAAGGTGGAAGAAATAGCCCTAACTGTACGTGTAAAGATGGATCAGCAGGTGGGGGTGAGATAATAATTTATTCTGCTGGGTATTTTTATAAGTTCTTACATATTTACCCAAGAGAGGATCTATGTAAAGCCTATAAGTCTGGTAAATATCCCACAGTACGTAAGGGAGAGGTGATAACCCAAGGTTATCAGGTGCCTCCAAAAGGGGGGGATGCATGTAGTGGTGGATTACATTTACATTTTGAAGTTTTAAAATATAGGGGGGGCAAGTTGGTACCAGCCTACCGAGAATCTTGTGAATTTGTTGCTAAAACTTGTAATAGAAAACCAACTTGGACGTATAGTAGGGGGTGCCCGTCTACCTGCAGGCCTTAGAAGGTGTGTTTCTGTCTAAGTGGTAGGCAGGCTGGCATCGTTTTTGGTATAGTGTTTCCTTTTAAACACTGTATAATTGAATAATGTATCAAAGAGTTAGCAAAGGTATATCTGTGATCTTCGGTATTGTAGCTGCCTTGTTTGTATTTTATGTAACGTTAACAAAGGTACTAAATGCACAACAGGCTAATTTAGATAATATACCTCCTAATATTACTACTTGTAGCCCCAATTTGGGCAAGTTTATGCCAACTGAGCGTATAGTTTTGCTACCTTTAAATGTAGCAAAGTCATATGGGGATTTGTTGCCTAATGATCTAAAAGACAGTATTTTATATGAGTATACTTTTATTAAGGGATATAAATATGTGCCGTTTAACGCTATGTTTGTAAAAAATAAGTTGTTTATGTTCTATTGTGATAAACCTGATTTTATTCTAAATTTTATAGAGGGCAAAGAAAAAGGAGATTACATAGTAGCAATTGATAAGTTAGCTACTGCTGACAAAGTGCAACAGCTTATTGATAGATTAAGAGTAAAAAGTGTGGTAGTGGGTAGGGTTGAGTTGGCTTCAGAAGGAAAGGTTAAGGTGAACATTGTAAATTGTAGTTTGCCGTTATGTAATAATCTTACAGTTTATCCTGATGGTAGGTTCCCTTTGTATGAGAAAGTAGTTGTTGAGGATGTTAAGTACCCTGCTGTTGTAACCAATCCTCAAGAGGCTGAGGTTAAGGTTGTTTTGAAAAATCCAGGGGATATTTATCTTCCGGGGGCTGACCTCACGTTACGTGAGGTCAGCCCCGCCAAAATACCTCAATTTTATAATGAAGCAGAATGGCAAAGCTTAAAGGTAGTAAAGGAATATAAAATAGGGACTTGGGAGCCAAACACTACTAAAGAGTTTCTCTTTAAAACTGGAAAATATCTGCGTACCCAAAAACGTGGCGGAACATTTATGTTTTATTTAGGAGACAAGCCTTTACCTCAAACACGGTTTTCTGTAGCAATAGACTTTAAAAAAGGAGAATACGAACTTGGAGTAATTTACTCTGATCAATATAGAGGTATTAATGTGCGGCGTGACCCTGGTTTTAACAGCGAGGTAGTTTTTAAAATACAGGTTGGAGAGTATGTAATTTGGCATAAACAAGAGGGAGCATGGGTACTAGTAGAAACTGTAGACGGTAGAAAAGGATGGGTGTATGCAAGGTTAGTACGTAAGGTGTTAGACGATTAGCTTAAAGAGGTAGTTACTCTTTTGGCTTGACTACGCACAAACTTTGTTAAAGCTTCGCGTTGTACAACGCGATATTTAGGGGTTCCTATCCCTAGTACTTCTTTTAACCGTTCTATAGGGTTGGCGGGTTCTACAAATTGAACCGTAGTCTCAGCACCCGGTCTGCTAATAACTTGTAATCTTGCCCGTCGGGCGCGTAGCCTTGGTTGTGTACAAGGATATGTGGTTATAACTGTTCCATCTGGCAGACATTTAACTTGGAGCGTTGTTGGGTATCCTGCAGATTGCCAAACCGTGTCATAAAAACCTGGGATCTTCAAAGCTTCCCTTTGGCTAGGCACCACACGAAGTTGGGGGTGCTTGCCTTTTGGGCCTTTGAAATATACTCTGGCTGGAAACCTAAGGGTTGCTCCCTCGTGTCTTTTAGAATAAGGCATTTTACTTATTTTACTATTGGTGTTATCTTATCGTCAAGTTAGGAAAGTTAAAGCTTACTGACTTTTATTGTGCTTTTTCAAAAGATATGTTTACGTATTTGCAATCCACAACGTATACTCTAAGGGTTTTAACTCCCCATCTTAGGGCTTGGATAGTATTATCCACCGCAATGTCTATTCGTTTGTTTCTTATGTTTCCTCCTGTATCAAGTACTTTGCCAAAGCCGTATCCTGGTACGTACAAGCAGGTGTAAAATGGAATCACCCTTGGGTGGGCTGCTATTACACCGCGTTTTAGTTTATATCCAAGAGCTGTTACTGTAGGATTACCTGCGCTTGAGTCTTTTGCTATTTCTTCAGCTGAGTAAGCCGTTACTTTAACCTTTAAGCTACGTTGGTAGGGTACAAGTTTATTGTTTACTTTTATAGCAGATTGTATAACCTTAGGTTCTGGAGCGGTAACTTTAAGTTCATGCGAAATCTGGGCAATAGTAAGTACATCAAATAAGACGTAGGTTTTTATGCTAAACATCTTGGTGCCTGGGCGTCCTTGGTTTAATGTTATAAAATACTCTGCGTCTTGGGGTCCTAAGGTTTTTGTTGGCGGGGGAGTTTCTTTTGTAATAACTTTTTCTTTTATACAAAACGGATAGTTTATGCATGTTTGTTGTCTATTCTTAAGTTGGATGTATATAGGAGAGATTAGGGTGCTCAGTTTTACTGGTTTAGCGGGCGCTTTCTTTACTGCATGTGGGATGGCAGGTGTTTTAGTGGTAAAAAACAAAAACGTGTGTTTATAACGGGCAATATATATAACCAAGGTTGGTACAAAGATTAAAATAAATAGCAAAAAATGGCGTTGGTATTGTCTCTTTTGATACCTATTAAAAGACGGCTTAATTTGCACATTCTTTCCAACCAGATTAGAGGGGCGATTGTTACTTGGTTGCCCCTGTTAAGTTCGTTGTTAAGATTGTAGATTATAATAGATTCTATGGCGTTAGATTTCCTGAATAATCTTAATGATCCTCAAAAAGAGGCGGTGTTAGAAATAGAGCGGCCAGTGCTTATCTTGGCAGGAGCTGGTTCAGGTAAAACCCGTGTAATTACGTATAAAATTGCGTACTTAGTTTATCGGGGGTATAAACCAGATTCTATTTTAGGGCTTACTTTTACAAAAAAGGCTGCAAACGAGATGAGAGAACGTGCCGCGCGTTTACTAGGACAGCAAGTACAAGACTTTAACATCTTTTTAGGTACTTTTCATTCGTTTGGGGCAAGGGTATTACGTAAATTTGCTTCTGCTGTTGATCTTTCTCACAATTTTACAATTTATGATGAACAAGATCAGTTAAATTTAATAAAGACTATTGTTAAAGAAAAAAATATTGATAATATGCTACAACCGGGGTTGGTGGCTTCTTTAATAAAAAAAGCAAAGTTAGCCGGTATTTCTTATCAAGAGTACTTGAATCATACTGCGCAGGATCGATTTGACGAGGCCATATACGAGGTTTATAAAGAGTATTCTCGTAGATTACGTTCCTTAAATGCCGTTGATTTTGCGGATTTATTGTTGTTAACTAAACGTTTGTTAGAGCAAAATCCAAGTATTCGCGAGCATTTGGTTAATAAATATAGTTATATTTTAGTAGATGAATACCAAGATACAAATCCCTTGCAATATAGTATTGTGTATATGCTAAGTAAAGATCGACAGAAAATTAGCGTAGTAGGTGATGAGGATCAGTCAATTTATAGTTGGCGTGGGGCTACAGTTGAAAATATTAAAAGATTCCAGCGTGATTTTCCACAACATAGATTGATTAAGTTGGAGCAAAATTATCGTTCTACCCAGATCATTTTAGATGCTGCCAACAAGGTTATATCTAAAAATCCTAACAGAATACCTAAGAACCTTTGGTCTGCTAATAAAGAGGCGATTCCAATTAAATTAGTAGCTGTAGAAGATGTGCATAAGCAAGCTCAATTTATAGTAAAAGAAATAAGTTCAAAATTTAGAAATAACCTAGGCAACGTTGCTGTACTTTACAGAATGAATCATGAGAGCAGGTTAATTGAAGAGTATTTTTTAAAATTTGGCATACCTTACCGTCTGGTTGGAGGTGTTAGATTTTATGAGCGCATGGAGATAAAAGATATGTTAGCTTATCTTAAGTTTATGGCTAATCCTTCAGATGAGGTAAGTTTACTACGTATAATTAATGTTCCGACTCGTGGCATAGGGCCAAAAGCAATAGAAAAATTGCGTGAGCTTGCTACACATAGCCAACTTAGTTTCGCAGAATTTATATATTATGTAAGCCTTTTAAGTATAGACAAAGATAAAAAGGTTATTTCTAAATTATTAGGTGAGGAGGTTATTAAACGTCTGCAAGATATATATGATAATAATGCGAAATTTAAAAAGTTTTGGCAGAGTTTTGGGGGTATGATTATGTTGTCACACAGTAATAATGTTACTCCATCAGAGATTATTCAGTATGTACTAAGCAGTCTAAACTACGATAAATGGCTAGATAAAATTTCATCTGATGAGGAGGAGCGAGAATCTAGGCGCCAAAACATATATGAGCTTGTATCGCTTACAAAATCAAAGCCATATAAAGGGCATACTGGGCTGGTAGCATTTTTAGAAGAGATTGCCCTACTTGAAGATACGTCCTCCTTAGAAGATGCGTCAGATACAAACAAGGTAAGTCTGATGACAATTCACTCAGCAAAGGGCCTTGAGTTTGAAACAGTATTTATAATAGATGCTCTAGAAGGGGTTTTACCTCACCAAAGATCAATAGAGAGTCCCCAACAGTTGCAAGAAGAGCGCAGGTTGTTTTATGTAGCCATAACGCGAGCAAAGCGGTACCTTTATATAATTTACCCACAACGTTTTATGTATATGGGAACCTTTTTAGAAGCTGATCCATCCAGATTCTTAAACGACATGCCCAGCCATGCGGTAGAATACGAAATAGTTTAAGGTAAAACAGGCGTTTACAATGGACATTTTAAGAAAGTGGGGCCCAAGAAGAACAGAGCTGTCCAATGATCACGAGTCACAAGCCCTGGTGGGGCAGCAGGTTACTATTAACCCAGCTTCTTTACATAACCGTAAACGACTTTTTACAACTCAAGACTGGATTGATACTACTCGTGTTTTAAACGCGTTAGATGGTAGTGAAAATACCCCCCCCGTGCATGGGTCTATCGTAACAGTAAAGGAAAGATATGTTACGTAGTTGGTGATGGTAATCATAGAATAGCGATTGCTATACTTAGAGGAGAAGAGATAACCGTAGAAATAGTAGGAGTATGGGATAGGCCAAGAAGGCCCTATGGCTTTAATAAGATTTTACAGCAAATAAAAGGGATCTTTCCAAATTCTCTAGATATCGGTAGCCCTTTTAATGTATAGCAATATATAGCTAGGTTAATTCTGTTATAATCACATAAACTGTCAATCTAATATAATTTATTTTTCATTATGGATACTGCTAACCTGGTTGATATTGTAAATCAAATAGCTGTTGAGCGCGGAATAAACGCAGATGATGTATTTAGCGCATTAAAACGTGCATTAAAAGAGGCTTATTTACGTGAGTATCCTGGTACAAATGTAGAGGTAGAAATTAATAAAAATGCTGGAGAAATATACTTTGTTGTACGTAAAACCGTAGTTAAAGAGGTAAAAGATAAAAATAAGGAGATCTCACTTAGTGACGCGCGCAGGTATGATCCATCAATAGAAGAAGGTATAGTATTAGAATTAACACAGCGAATAGGGATTCTTGGGCGTATAGCTGCCCAGACTGCCAAGCGTGTTATTATGCGTGTTTTGCGTGATGCTCAACTTAAAGCAATTGTTGAATACTATAAGCAGTGGCTTGGTAAAGTTGTTAGTGGTAAGGTTATAAAGGTAACAAAGGACCGAATCATTGTTGAACTAGAAAAAGGGAATGCGGAGCTACCAAAAGAAGAACAAGTGGAAAAGGAGTTTTACGAAATAGGCAAGCGTTATAAATTCCTTGTAAAAGAACTTATAAATGAGGAGTTCAACCGCAGGGTTATCTTGTCCAGAAAGGATCCAGAATTCCTACGGGCTTTGTTTGAGCTTGAGGTACCGGAGTTAAAGGGGGGACAGGTAGAGATTTTTAAGATTGCACGTATTCCGGGGATACGTGCAAAAGTGGCTGTGCGTTCTTTAGACAAAGACTTAGATCCTGTTGGTACATTTGTTGGGCCTAAGGGCGCTCGTATTACGGCGATAATGGATGAATTGCAGGGGGAGAAGGTAGATATTGTTGGCTGGGATTTGGATCCTATTGAGTTTATCAAAAAAGCTTTTTCGCCAGCTACTGTTGTTTCTGTAGAAATTGACGAAAAGAAAAAACGCGCAACAGTAAAGGTTGGTAAGGAGCAATATGCTATAGCTTTAGGGAAAGAAGGGACAAATGTCAAATTGGTAAGTGAGCTAACCGGGTATGAGATTGACTTAGAAGAGACAAAAGACAATGCGGGAAGCTCGAAAGAGGCCTAGTTTTAGAGCTTTCCTATGGGGTTTGGGCGTGGGGCGAAACGGAGTTGTTTAAAGTTGTTGCCAGAGAGACAATAGATATTTGGAATGCACATTATGCGGAGCCTGAAAACTTGCTGTTTCGCCCCACGCCCGTACAAACATTCTGGTTTATAATACAGTAATTAAACTAATATAAGATTTGGTATAAGATGCAAGTAAAAAACATTGTGCCAGGTAAAAACCCACCTGAAGATATTTATGTAGTAATTGAGATACCTCAACACAGTAATATTAAATACGAACTAGATAAAGAAAGCGGAGCAATATTTGTAGATCGCGTGTTATTTACTCCAATGGCTTATCCGTTCAATTACGGGTTTATTCCAAATACTCTTGATTTAGATGGAGACCCTCTAGATGTACTAGTAATTACAACCTGGGCAGCAGTACCAGGGAGTGTAATTCGCGTACGCCCCATAGGAATGCTTGATTTTGAAGACGAAAGTGGAGGAGATGCAAAAGTGTTAGCGGTTCCGCACGAAAAAATAGACCCAACCTTCAAAGACGTAAAAGACTATAGAGATTTACCACAGATTTATCTTGACCGCATAAAACACTTTTTTGAACATTACAAAGATCTAGAACCTGGCAAATGGGTTAAAGCTAAAGAATGGTATGGGTTAGAGGAAACCTACAAGCGTATTACGGAGGCAATAGAACGGTATAGTAAGTAGTGGGTTAAAAACAAAATGTTATAGGAACTACTAAATACGTGGGGAGTGGATATGCGTATGTTGGGTTATGCTTTAACTAGACGTTAGCAATAATATTCTTGTATTTGTAGTTTATAAATTCGATAACTGCATATAGCAGAGTTAATGCCCCTAATACCGCCCACATAACATTAATATCGAGCAATGTTCCCCATACAATGTTGACGGTAGCAAAAAGTAGGGTGCGAATAAAAGAAATACCACTTAGAACCGTCGCTCTATTAAAACTTTTTATATAAGGTTGCATAAATGCATTTATAAGTTGACTAAGTTCTACAAGAATAATACGATAAGCCACGTAATTTATAGTAATAAGAGTCTTTAGATGTAAACTATTTGCTGTAAGTAAGAATATTATGAAGATAAACTGATTAGATAGAAGCAACCTTACGAGTTTTGAGAATTTGATGTTCTTTTTTATCGTTAGTAAAATCTGATGTACTGCTATAGATAGTATCGGTATTCCGATTGAAAAGATTAGCGGATAGTGTTTAATGTCGATATTAAAGTAAAGGAACAAAGGTTGCACAGCCCATTGCAAAAGATAACGGCTTAGCCCAAAAAGTAGAGAGAATACTACAATTATGCGTAAAATAGCACTTTGTTTTATTGTGGATAGCGCTGATTTAAGGTATTCTTTGTAGTCTGGTACCAAGCTCTCTTTAAGTTCAATCTTAGGTTCTTGTATGAAAAAGGTCAGAATGCCTAGTGACAATAGAAGGGTGATTGGAGTAGTAGTCCATAAAAAACGCAGACTTATACCATTACGTATCGCAAAGATTGCGAACGTTCCTGATACAAGGTTAGATACAAGGCCCACTATTCTGTTTGCAGAGAGGAATTTTTGATAGTATCTTTCCGCACGCAGCTCTTTAAATGTATCATAAATGAGTGCTTCATTACTTCCAGATTCAAAAGCCAATCCCATGCCCATAAGAAATTCGGCTAACATATAGAAGACAAAGGGAAGTTTAAATGTGTATGCAGTAAAACCTAGCATGTAAAGAGCGTTTCCGATTAGAATGCTGTATTTGCGGCCGACCCTATCACCCAATATACCTGTCGGTACTTCTAACATAGCTGTAGAATACATGTAGATACTTTGTAAAAGCAGTATCTGTGTGTACGATAGGTTAAGATGTTTATTAAAGTACACAACGATAAGCGACATCCAAGGTGCCCAAGTGTTGAAAAATTCCCAAAAGAAAAAAGGCAATATCCTTTTTGAAAGCAAAATCTTTTTTAAAGATGATTGACTATCTTGACTCATTGCGAAGCCGTAAATATTTAAGTCGTATTAATTATTGTGGAATCCTAGGTTAATGCGTTATTTTAGCACAGTAGCGCCTTTTTGCTTGAGACATTCTACAAACGTAGACTTGATTGAACAAAAATGCATATCATTTTGGTGAATCTGAGCTATGGTTGTAGCTTTTTATACTAAAAATCAATGATATAATCGCACTATGCCGGTAGATAGAATTCCAACAATTGTAGTACTTGGTCACGTAGATCACGGCAAAACTACGTTACTTGATGCAATTCGTAAAACTGATGTGCAAAAGCGTGAACCGATGGGTATAACCCAAAATATTTATATCTCTGAGGTAGAGTATCAAGGTAAAACCCTAACATTTGTAGACACACCAGGTCACGAGGTTTTTAGCCTAATGCGTATGCAGGGCGGAAGAGTGGCAGACCTTGCCCTATTAGTTGTAGCTGCAGATGAAGGAGTACAAGAGCAAACCAAAGAGTCACTTGAGATTATTAAAAAGGAAGGCATTAAATTTATAGTAGCAATTACCAAGATTGACACAGAGGGGGCAAACGTACAAAAGGTTATAAATGATCTTTTAAAAGAAGGGGTGTACTTAGAAGGTTACGGTGGAGATGTACCATATGTTGAAGTAAGCGGAGTAACCGGCCAGGGGCTTGATAAATTGTTAGAGACAATCTTTCTTTACATTGAGGTAGAAAACCTTTTAGATGATGACTTTGCCAAGCTTAAACTAGAAGAATTTATAAAAGATAAAGATCTTATCACAAATATAGATGGATACGGCGTGGTGCTTGACACTACGGTAGATCCCCATTTAGGAGTTACAGCCTTTGTTATTTGGAGGCTAGGAAAAATTACTTACAAAGACGTAGTATTTTTGCAAAACACGCGTGTGAGGCTTAGTAAGTTTCAAAACGCAAACAAAGAGCCAATAAAAGAAGCTATAGCTGGTAAGGCAGTTATAATTCCATCTGTTGATGTATTGCCAAACCCCGGCGACTTGTTACTTTACTCTAAAAATAGCAGAAAGTTAGAGAAGGCATTGGAAAGATTTTACAAGGATCAAAAACTATTAAGTTCGGCACGCGCGGTAAGCAAAGAAGCCCAGAAAGACTTTTTAGAAGAGTTTTTTTCTGATCAAGAAGAGGTAGTAGAAAAGACAATTGTTCCATTAATTATAAAGTTTGATGTTGAAGCTTCTAAACGTTCAATTTTGCCAACCCTTGAGCGTTTTAATACAGAGCATGTGGAATTTAAGGTTATAAGCAGTGGAGTTGGCAATGTTTCTCCTAATGATATTGATCTTGCCAAAGAGTTTAAAGCAAAGGTTATAGCGTTTAGAGTAAAGGTACAAAACAAGGTCGAGTCTATTGCTAAAAAGCTCAAGATAGATGTACAAAGGTTTGATACAGTATATCAGTTTTATGAATTTTTGCGTGAAGTAGCAGAGAAGATTGAGGAGAAATATCAAGGCCCTCAGGTTATAGGTAAGGCAAGAGTATTAAAGGTTTTTGTGTTGTCAGATAACAGCGTTGTTGCGGGGAGTGCTGTGCTTGAGGGGGTTGTTAAACGTTCGGCTAGAGTTAGGGTTGTTCGTAACGATAAGACTGTAGCAGAATACGATATTGTAGACTTAAGGCGTTTTAAAGAAAAAGTAGCAGAAGTTACCAAAGGAAGTGAATGTGGAATAAATCTTGGTAAAAAAGCTGACATAAAAGAGGGAGATATTTTGGAGATTATTGAGAAGTAGGGTGTTTTGGTTTTAGTTGCTGTAGAGACAGTTTTTACTATGTGAAATTGCGGGATTAGTAAAGTGCGGTTTACGAATATGTTACGTATTGGTAAAGTGTGATAGGCTAGTATATGTTTTGATTCGTATTAATAGCCTTATGGGACCTGAGGTAAAAGATAAGTAAGGGTTAGACCTATTATCTATTTATTTGGTAATACAATTTTCCTAACCGCCTCTTCAAATTTTTCTCCTCTATCCCACTCATTTAAAAACATATTAAAACTTGCTGCAGCGGGAGAGAGTATGATAGCTATTTTTTGGTTTTTGGGATAAGATTTGGCAATTTGGTATGCTTTTTGCACGGCTTTGTTAATGTCGTTAAAGTATGCGTGGTGGGGTAGTTTAAATTGGTCAGCTAAGGTTTTAAGTTTCTCACTTGCACTTCCTTCAAAGAGTATTAGTGTGATTGGTAATGTGGATGCAAGTTCTATAAGTGCTTTATAATCCTCACCTTTGTCAACTCCTCCTGCTATCCAGATTATGTGAGCATAACCACGAGCTTTTAGGGTAGATAGCGCGTGTTTTACTGCAGTTGTGTTTGTTGCAGCTGTATCGTTGTAAAAGTCTAGGTTTTTTACAGAGTGTATAAGTTGCAACCTGCCGGGCAGCCCTTTAAAGGTTTTAAGTACTTTTTTTATAATCTCTGGTTTAATTTCAAACGGTACGTAAGTGGCAGCGATCGTGTTAAGAATGTTAGCAATATTTGGTGTTCCTTGTAGGGTATGAGAGAGTTTTAACTTTTTAAATAAAGGTTTGTTATTGTAATAAAAGGTTTGGTTGTGGTACCAGATTATTGCGTATGGTTTTGCTTGTGTGGTGATTTGTTGATACTCTTTGGGGGTTAGTATACCGGTTATAATAATTTTTGCTTTGGTTTTTAGGTGTTTTTTAAAGCGTTTATATTCTTTGTATGGAATTACTGCGTAGTCATCTGGCGATTGGTGGGTAAATATACTAAGTTTTGTTTTTTGATATTCTTTAAGAGAGCCGTGCCAATTTATGTGGTCTACGCCAATATTGGTAAGTACTGCAATATTTGGTGAGAGTTTATACTCATTCATATTGTCAAGTTGAAAACTTGAAAGTTCTAATACAACTTTGTGATTTGGGGTTAATTTTGGTAAGAGTTTTAAGGCGCTTACCCCAATGTTGCCAGCAATGTGTACGTTGTTAAAGGCTTTGTTTAAGATTTTATGTATAAGAGTGGTTGTGGTACTTTTACCTTTGGTGCCTGTTATCCCTATGTTGTAGGCTTTTGAGTAGGTAAAATAAAGTACCATTTCCATAACGATTGGTTTTTTAAGGGTTTTTGCCCATTGTAAGAGTTTATTATGAGGAGGTATTGCGGGGTTTCTTACAATAATGTCTGCCCATTTAAAGTCAAGTTTGCGGTGCTTACCCAGTATAAGTTCTAATTTACAGTTTTGTGGGATTTGAAGGCTGTCTAGTACGGGTTTTAGGGTGGTTTTACCTCTTAAGTCTGTAGCGCGCACCTTTGCACCAAGATTACAAAAGAGCTCTATTGCTCCGCTTCCACCTTTGTTTAGGCCTATACCCCAGATTAGAATCTTTTTATTTTTGAAGTCTTCTAGGGTTTTGGGTAAAGTTGAAGGCATAGTGCGTTTAATTAGTTTAGTGGGATTTTTCTGAGGTATCCCATATTTTCCAGGCTTGTTGAGAGTTTGAGGCTTTTGCCATAAGCATTATATTTTGGCTTTTGGGAATCTGTTCTATTATGTTTTCTACAATTTTTCGGGCTTTATCTACTGTATCAGCATAGTAGATGTTAGTGGAGTCTGTAATGTAAGAAGATAAAGTGTTTTTGTAGTGAGGGGCTCCGTAAAAGATAATGTAATCTACAGTTTTTGTAGTAAGTGCGGTTTTTACCACTTTTTTGTGTTCTGGTTCTTCGTATTTACCAAGCTCTGCCATTTTACCAAGTACCATAATTTTTATAGTGTTTGTGGTAGGAATCTTGTCAAAGGTTTTTATTGCGTTTGTCATGGATAATCCATTTGCATTGTAACTTTCGTTTATTATGGTTACTTTTTTACCCATTATTGTGTGAGCTTCTATGTTACCGCGCCCTTTAAAGGGAGTAAAGGTTGAAAGTGATGTTATTGCTTTGTACCAGGGGATTTGTAAAAGTTCTAAGGCAAGAAAGCTTGCTGCTATATTGTGTCCTATCTTAAGGTTGTAAAAGGGTAGAAAGATGGTAAAGGTGTTAGATTCGGGGTTTAGTTGGGGCGGGCGCCCCCTACGGGGGCGCCCGCCCCAACCCCTGACAACCGCATTTTCTACATCTTCAAACCTTGTATAAGGCAATCTAACCACCTGAAACGTAATCTCTGTACCTTCTTCTACCAATTTATGCTTTACTACACGTAAATTAGATCTAGTACATCCCCCAAAAGTTAGAGTATCCTTAGGAAGGATGTCATTATAATATTTAACCAAATTGCGCGGTAAAACAGCCTTTTTAGAATTTATAAAAATCTCCCCCTTAGCCTTAATAACACCTTTTAGATTTTTTACATATTCGGTATGAGCAGGGGCAACATTTAAAAGCACCCGAGCATCTGCAGGAGCAATACCAACTTGCGTTTTAATCTCTCCAAAATCAGCCATAGCAAACTCAAGAACCCCAATATCGTATACGCTATCTATGTTCGCTAAGGCAAGTGGCGTGCCGTATATCCCGTTAAGATTCCCTTCCGGTATAAACACATTGTAACCAAGATGTTTTAAAATGTGTCCAAACAAAAATTTGGTAGTAGATTTGCCACTTGAGCCAGTTATTGCAATGCTTTGTTTTAAATATCTCTTAAACTTATAACTTGCAAGAGTAGTAAGCGCCTTATAGGTATCTTTTACCAGAATACCGTTTGGGTAATTAATCTTTTTGCCATCAAAAATCTTATATTGTGTAAGATAGGCAACTGCTCCGTTTTTAATAGCCGATTCAATAAACTTGTGTCCATCTGTTTTTTCACCTTTAAGTGGTACAAACAAAGAGCCTTTTTCCGCTTTCCTAGAATCTATAACAACATTAGAAAATTCTATATTTGACAGGGCAAGGTTTATAAAATCCACAAAGAGGTCAGAAAAGATTCTCTTTAGCTTTTGTATTTTCATCTAATTGTTATGTTTGACTTTTTTAGGTGAATATACTATTATAAATCATGAAACGATTGGCATTAGTAGTGGTAACGCTTTTGTTAAGCGGGTTGGCTTTATGGGGAGGTTGGTTTATCTATCGCGATAAGGTGGCTAGTGATAATAGTAATAAAGAGGTCCACAAAGAGGATAGCAAAGTTTCAAAGAAACAAAAAACGGGCAGCATATTAGAGATTTTTAATAAAGGAGGCGTTTTATTTTTACCAAAAGATATAAAAATAGATCTAGACCAAACAGCTAGTTCAACCGACAAAGCAACGCGCGCTCCAACAAAGACTGTTACACCAACAGTTATTCCAAGGGAGGTTACCATTCAAGCTGCCATCCGTATAGAATTTACCGGTAAAACATTTTACTTACCTACAAACATTAATTTAACCGGAGTCAAAAGGCAAACAAAAGTAATAACCGCTCAAAGTGTAACTGAGTTTGTAGAGAAAGTAAACCAGATACTACAACAGTACGATTCTATGGATGATATAACCCAGTATAAGTATTTTTCCCCCAATCTCTACACATACGGTGTTTACTATGTGCCCGACCATTACAGTAGATTATGGTGGTTAGAGCAAAACTTAAACTTACAGTCTTTATTATCAAAAATAGAAAACAATGGCCCAACTTGGAGAACAATTTGTGAGAAAACATTTACAACAGTTGATAGTAACCTAAAAACACTAAAATGTAAACGAGAGGTTTACAGAGAAGACGTAGGAGACTGGTATCATACCGGAGATAGTTACGTTTGTTTTATAAAAAGCGCAGATTCTAAAAGCTGGCTTGTTTCTATGGTAATTGGGGGACCAGTGGGGGATTTTTATGGGTGTAAATGGTAAATGCTCTTTTTACGTAGCAAGTACAGTTCTGTGATATTTTGTGATATCAAATCGTACACCCACTTATTACGTTTTTGGATAAAACAAGGTATACTTTAATAATGCAAAAGGGGGCCAAAAGTATATTATTAAAAACATTGCTAGTAATATTTTCAAGTGTTTATTTAAGTTTATGGGGTAGTGAGCAGTTCCTGGTTAGAGCTGCTTTTACCACAGATTGTACAGACACAGTAACAACAGGTATACCCCAAACTGAATGTGAGGCGCTGCGTGATTTGTATAACAGCACAAATGGTGATTCTTGGACAAACAATACAAATTGGGGTACAAATACAGCAGTAAATACGTGGTATGGTGTAACAGTAAGCGGAGGGAGTGTAGTAGAGCTTAATTTACAGAATAA
>WFZN01000038.1 GCA_015489555.1 Candidatus Dojkabacteria bacterium
CTATTATACCCACCCCACAAACTATGCCCAAAGCGTGTTATAATTGCCCAAAGCAATAAGTTCCACTAGTCCATAAGCCGCGTCAACACACACGAAATGCCGGGATGGCGGAACTGGTAGACGCGCCGGACTTAAAATCCGGTGGGGCCAAAACCCCGTGCGGGTTCGACTCCCGCTCCCGGCATTCCTACTAAATTAGGAATATGGCTTCTCCCTTAAGTTATTTACCCGTTGATTCTAAAGTTATATACTCGAATCTATGCTCAGGTGATACCAAAAAACGTGAGTCTTTAGAAATATTTATAGAATCCTCCCAATAAGCATATCTATAAACCGAATGTACTATAGGGATAAAATACATATATTCAAAAAGGAGTTCTTGCATCGTTTGATATTCCTTTATCCTTTCTTCACCCTCCAAAGTCCTTCCACGTAGTAATACCCTATCAAGACGCTTTGACTGTAACCCTACTATGTTTTTGCCCGGATACTCCACTTGTGAAGAATGCCAAAGTCCATATTGGTCAGGATCAACTAAAGTTTCAAGCTCCAATAGCAAAACCTCAAAATCTCTTAAGGGAAGTACAGAGGAGACCAACTCCTCCAAAGACACCTCTTTTAACTCAACGACTACCCCTAACGCACCTAATGACTCTCTTAAATAGTGAGCTATGTACTGTAGGTCATCATCTTTAGGATAAACTAAGGTAAAAACATAACACACCTTAGAAGAGACCACGTTACATCTTTTGTCTTCAGAACGCGAGACCTTACCCAAGAGCACATTAGGATCAACCTGCAATAACCTAGCGACCATTTCGCCATTAAAGTATACGCTTTGTTTAGGATACACACTATATGCAGGTTCAGTACCCAAGCCGCGTGCTATTGTCCCCCTATCAATCGCAGCGTACAAAGCTCTTCGAAAGTTAACATCACGCAAAACAGGGTTGCTGTTCTCGGCTTTTATAAATAGCCCTATAAAGTTAAATTGCTTTATAAACCGATGTACCCTTATGCCTTCAATCTGGACGAGACGTTCCGCCTCTTGTAACGTAACATCTGCTAACGCTTGTATCCTTTTACCAAGCAATGCTTCCCACGAGTTGTCATGCTCGTATACAAATTCTAAATAATCAGCTCCAAGTGATCCACCATCTTCCAAATCTTGCAACATGATTGAGCCTTCAGATATATTTTCTATAGTAAACCGGCCACTAGTTAAGGGTTTTATAAGAAGGCCTTCATATAAGAGTTCGTCGGGGACGTACCTTTGGTAATAGTGTTTCGCTACAATGGGAAAAGTTAAGTAGTACACAACATGCGGAAAGGGCTTATCCAAAGTAAGTTGTACAGTATATAAATCCCTTACCAAGACCCGCGCGTCTTTAAGCAGCTGCCCTACCGGAGTTTCAGAAAAATGTTGCTTTATGAAATTAAAAGTAAAAACCACGTCATTAGCCGTAATTGGTTTGCCATCAGACCAAACATTCCCCCTTGATAAAAAAATGGTTATGGTTTTACCTTTATCTGAAACCTGCCACCCACTAGCAAGATCTAGCTGTAAAGCCCCATCTGGACGAATCCTAAAAAGGTGTTTATATAACAGATATTTTAAATCTTTATCAAGCTGGGAGGTCGCTAATGGCAACGGATGAATAACGATTGGCCTTGAACGCACGCCTTCCCTGAACACATAACCCCCACGTTCGGCTCTATAGGCTACAGTTATACCGGCTCCCTTCTTATTTACTCCCCAATATACACGCAAGAAAATCATTACTGTGACTATGCCACCTCCCAAAATGAAGCTTAATAGAACAATAATTACCTTGCGAGCGGTAGTTACCTCAAGGAAGCGATCCGGATACCCAACCAAAAGGTCTCTTAATTTATAGAAACGTTTCATCATGCAACCATTCGCGCGTGTAATGTTACGATAATCAAAAAAGCAATAATAACAATAACTGTAGCCACGAACAAAAACCTGTCTGGAATGTTTTCCCACTTGAAGGTTTCAGCTCCCCCAGCGAAAAATGAACTACCTTCCTCCGCATACTGTTGTTTTAATATAAGTAGAATCCCAACCAGAGACAAAACAATCTCAACTAAATAAAACATCGTTGCGCCCATGCTAAAGCTTCCTAGCCAATTTATATAATATAGGCAACAATGCCCCATAGAAAATACTATATACAAGCACCTTATACAATTGAGGAGTTGTTATAAAAAAGCCCGGCACGAAGTCATTAAAGATCCAAATCACAAATGCGACCGCCAATATTGACATCAAGACCTGATTAAATAGAGTCACTCTAAAGGTTAGAAACTCAAGTATAAATGGCACGACAATAAAGATAAAAGCAACAAGACTCACCATAAAAGCAATATAGGTATATACAAGTGTTATGTTAAAGATCGGATAGTATTTCCCTACCACCTCAAAAACTAAAACAGCAACCAACAACCAGAAAGTCCACTTATAGAAAAGCTTGTGCATGCTTAATTATACCCCTATTTTAATTCTAAAACTCTACAAACGAATTAAGGCGACGGCGGGATTCGAACCCGCGAAAAGCGGTTTTGCAGACCGCTGCCTTAGACCACTCGGCCACGTCGCCCCTAATAGATTATATTTCCTCTTACAACTTACGATCATTGGATTATGCCGTGGGTGGGAATCGAACCCACACGCCCTTTCGGGCACTACCTCCTGAAGGTAGCGCGTCTACCAGTTCCGCCACCACGGCACAAAACTATTCCCAGTCCGAATAATATAATTTTACCTTCTCTTTGTAGTTTTTATCAATAGCAATCGCTTTGGAAAAATAAGCCTTAGCATTATCATGTTTTTGTTTAAGATAGTACGCCTCCCCTATAGCAAAATATAACCAGGCATTATCTTCTCGTACATGCTTTTCCCAATACAACAA
>WFZN01000039.1 GCA_015489555.1 Candidatus Dojkabacteria bacterium
AGTTATTATAACTTACTAGTTTAAAGAATCAAACTTAAAAAATTTACTCATCTGCTGGTAACATTTTGATAAGATTTCTGGCGTTATATCGTCAGGCAGCTTGTACGGACTGCTATTCCAATCTAGTCTTGTAGAAAGTGTCCCAATGTATCTTTCCCCTTCCTTTTTTACCTCCAAAACAACGTCGGCCTTCTCAAATGCCCAAAGTTGCTGCATTCCTTTTAAAAACGCCCCAGCTAACCCTGGTACTACATAAGAAGATCCCTCCGTTATTCCCCATCCACAGGTTTTACTTAAACCAGGTATTGTGTTAGCAGCTGCCCATTTAAGTTGAGATTCTATATTAGCAGAAGCAAATATGTAATAACGCAGGTTGTAAGGACCCAAAGTGGCAGGTACCCAGTTGCTAAAATCTGACGGAGCGCGTGAATACAACTTTATAGGAGCAACTCCAGTAAAGATTACTGGGGCAATATATGCAACTTCACGTAGCACTAGTTTCCTTTTCTCCATAATAAAGTCTTCAAACGATAAAGATGCAGACAAACTATCTGAAAGCCGTTTATTATAATCTGCAATAAGATTTGGTAAAAGTTCGTCTTGGGCCTCCTCTGGTATATCTGCTCTACCCATTAGATATAACCATTCTATACCAGTATATCTTTTAAACATATCCGCTATTATCGGGCTTCTTAGTATATCAGAGTAAACGCGGTTTAACATTTCATGATCTAAACCTTTAGCTACTACACTTTGTGGAGTCCCTAACCTTACACTCGCTAAAATAGGTATTCCTAATTTTACAGAAACTCCGACCCTAAAACCCACATTAGCAGGATTTTTAAGATCTTTTAGATTAATTTCTGTCACATCTTTAAGTTTACAGTTTGCATTACCTTTAAAGCATTCTTTAAATGCCGTTAATACATCTCCACTACACCCTACGTCGGCTCCTATGCTTATATATGTTCCTTCAGGAGGAGAGCCAGAAAGTAACTCTTGTTCTGACACAGTCTGCTTTGGTACCAAACCAAATGTATCTTCATCGTATTGGTAACCATATTTTTGATATAACCCCACTAGTGCGTCATTGGGTTTTTGACCACTTATATCGAAAACAAAGGCTATTGCCAACAGTTTAAGGAAGTTGTCATCGATATTACTGCTTTTATCAACAGAGATATCACACCCCATGCAGTCCTCATTTTTTACCTTTATGCGTGACTTTAACCCAGGCCCCTCAAGGTACTGAGAGGGCATACTTAAATTTGAATAAAGCAAATCTAAAGTGGCTACTGTCGTTATTAAATCACCAACAAATTCCTCAGGATCAGGATAAGTAAGGGCAATATAATTGCCTGGTTTTGTATCCTCTATTTCAATGGTAATCTCACGGTTACTGTCACCTTCACCCGAACTGGCACCATCAGAGCCTTGACCACCTATATCCGCCAACATAAAGTTGAAAGTAAACTCACTTAGCTTTTCATCAACCTTGTCTATTTGTGGTTGTATCCTTTTTACGTCTTCTTCATATAAACCTGGGGCTCCCGGCATATAACCGCCAACATTTGGTATACGTTCTGCGGTTGCTAATCCCCCTGAATAAAAAAGGCTTGTTAGATAAAACGGGTCTTTTCCTAAATAAGAAATTAGATTAAGATGAGCAACGATGTTTTGGGGGGAATGCCCCAAGATACTAAGCCCAGCACTTGGTATTCCCCACAACTTTCCATCATTTGCTTTAACCAGAAATAACCCTACAGGCGAACCTGCAGCGCTTAAGGGGAGCTTTACTTTAGCGGTTTTTTTATCTGGCTTATCAAAGGTTAAATAGTAGGTTATACGCCACGCCCCTTTAGGGCATATTTGTATGACATATTCTTTCTGGGTCTCCCCCACAACTTGTACTTCAAGATCTCTAGATTCACGCACTTCATAACCACGTCTTGCCCCTACAAATGATCTAATCTCCTTGGGTATATCTTCTAGTAATTCTGTGTTACTTGCCAAAGCAGCATCTCGCCCTTGCTCTGAACGGATTCCAACGGTGACAGTACGAGCAGTGGGTTTAATAAATACATACTTTTGTTTAGCTCCCAACCAAGTCATAGCAATAACAGATACAATAACAAAGATTCGCCCCACATTTCGTATAACTACTCGTCTTTTAAGGGAATTTTGCATACTCTATTATAAACCAGGGCCTATCAAAAGAACGCTAAATAATCCGAGAAAACAGTCCCGTTACGTTATGACGCATACAACTGTTTAGGTCCTCACCTGTTTTTGACTTATCCACAACGGGGCGCCCGCCACAGACGGCGGGCGCCCCGTGAAACACGCCAGCACAATATTATAGGACACGCGAAATATCATTACCGGGCATCTTCACCCTTGACAAACTATCCTCACTTGTTATATAATCTAACATATTCAACCTTGACCAACAGTAACTGGGCTTAGTCCCTGGGTTGGACCCCTCGTCGCCTGACCCAAGGGCTAAGCCCAGTTACTACGACTTGGCCATTTAGTCCCTGGGTTGGACCCCTCGTCGTCTGACCCAAGGGCTAAGTGGCTAAGCCATTTTTCCCAAACGCAAAGCAAAACCATCGATTCAAAAATGTCTGGTTTCTACCTGCATACAAAACGCGTGTATACATCGCCTATAACAGCCAAAGACTCAGCGATAATTTTATCCCTCTTTACTTATTTAAAGATCAAATTAGAGATAAGTTATAATTACACATAAACTAGCACTCCTCTCAGCAATTCATGTGCTTTTTGACCATAAATAAGATATAAATTCTCCGTTAATGTTAACCATATCCAAGGTTAAAGACCTAACAATAAGTGAGCTTAAAAAGCTTGCAAAAGAACTTGGTACCCCTGACGCAGAAATAAAAAAACACAAGACTAAGCTGGAGCTACTCCACTTAATTTTTAAAGTTGAAGCGCAAAAAAATGGTCTAGAATACGTAAAAGGAATCCTTGACATCCCCTCAAACGGTAGCTACGGTCTAATTCGTGTTAAAGGCTATTTACCTTCTCCAAAGGATGTATACGTAACTGCCAATCAAATAAAGAAATTCGGTTTACGAATTGGCGACATTGTAGAAGGCGTCGCTAGACCTTACAGCGAAGACATGGAGTCAAAATATCGCAACCTATTAAAAGTAGATTTTGTTGGAGAAAGATTAGCCTCAGAAGCTAAAACCCGTAAACACTTCTACGAAAAAAAACCTATATTCCCAAATTACAGACTTAAATTAGAAACTAAACCAGAGGTTTTATCTACACGAATTATGGATCTACTTATACCCATTGGATATGGTCAACGTGGGCTAATAGTATCACCCCCAAAAGCTGGTAAAACATGGCTTATGAAAGATATAGCACATGGTATAACAACAAACTATCCAGAAGCCATTTTAATGGTTATACTGGTTGGAGAGCGCCCCGAAGAGGTAACAGATATGGAGCGCAGCGTAAATGGTGAGGTAATAGCCTCAAACTTTGACGAACATCCTGAACACAATGTAAAAGTAGCAGAGCTCGGCCTGGAAAAAGCAAAACGCCTGGTAGAATGGGGGCATCATGTAGTTATATTAATGGATAGCATAACACGCCTTGCTAGGGCTTATAACCTAAGTATCCCAAGCTCCGGGCGTACTCTAACAGGGGGGTTTGACCCAGCAGCCATTTATCCCCCTAAACGCTTTTTTGGAGCAGCCCGTAATTTTGAAGACGGTGGTAGCTTAACCATTCTTGCTACCGCATTAGTAAATACAGGAAGCAAAATGGACGACCTCATATACGAAGAATTTAAGGGGACAGGCAACATGGAACTACACCTTGATCGTACCCTACAAGAAAGGCGTATATTCCCAGCTATTGACGTACAGAAATCAGGCACTAGAAGAGAAGACCTATTATTTACGGAAGAGGAACTAAGAGCATCTTGGATATTACGACGCATGCTTGATGCAATAGCAAAGCAAGGAGAACATCCAACGGAATTCCTTGTATCAAAACTAAAGCAGTACGACAATAACAAAGCATTTATAAAGCAACTACTAAGCAGCTAGCCATGGCTATGGGCGTGCAACGTTTAACCTCCCATAGAAAGAAAAGACCTTACCCAGATGAATCACGGTAACAATATACTAAATTTGGCGCCAAAATAGACATCTACGGAGAGTACTACCCCTAAAACAAATTAGTGATTATATAAAAATGGAAATAGTCGGTAACAATTGGTGGTGTGGGGG
>WFZN01000040.1 GCA_015489555.1 Candidatus Dojkabacteria bacterium
ATCTATTTGTATCCTTAGGATTCTTCACAAGTTTTCTAAAACTATACTTTAACGCCCAGTTTGCTATCTTTATCACAAGCTCTTTACCTAAACGCTTATGCTCGTATGGGAATTCCTTAAACAATACCAAGGGAAAGGCTAAATCAAACTTTTTCTCCTCGTAAACACGTACTATTTTTTCAAATGTTTTTTTATCCAAAAGCCTAACATCTGCATCAAGAAAAAATATAAGATCAGCATTTTCACATGCCTGGGCTCCACGGTTTCGTCCAACCGGCGGTGTGCCGCCATCAACAACCACACATCCGAAGCTTTGAGCAATATCTCTAGTTTTATCAGTGGAATTAGCATCAGCAACAATAATCTTTGACGGCTGTATACTCTGTTTTTTTATATCATAAAGTAAATGAGGGAGGTATTTTCCTTCCATGTAGGCTGGAATTACTACACAAAATTTAAATTTTCCCTTCCGCATGCTGGTTATGATAATAACTTAACTATACCCTCTTTGACGTTATACCACCCCCTTGTTACACTTTCATACACCTCATAAGCACGGGTAAGGTAAGCAAGGGGAGAGATGATTACGTCGTAAGTTGAGGCGTATTTTACGGGTTTTGCCCCAAATCCCAATTTAAATGTCGTAACCCCGTATAACGGATGCCCCTTTTTAATAGGACCTATGCCACCGAAATCATATGTGTGTATTCCCTCTTGAATCAAGCGCTCAAGTAAATACCCTCTAAAATAATATGAAGGAGCAAGTTTCAAATAATCAGGATGTGTGCCAGAAATTAACGGAAGCGCTTTATTTTTATAAAACGTATGCAAACTACCATAAATCATTTTACCTTTATAATACACAGTATAAAAACGTACCATTTTGTATTTTGAAAAGATCCTAAAGAAATCAGTATAATAACTCCTTGGATAGTCTGTCCATCCCTTGCGTTTAACAGTTGCGTAAAAAATGTCGTCCAAAAATTTGTTGAATTCCCCACTCAAATGCTCATACTCTCTTACAACAAATCCCATTTGCTTACCACGTCTTATACGCTTTCTATGGGTTCTAGCAAACCGCCTAAAAAGCTCTTTGTATGTAACACCCTTTAGATTCAACACAGCTGTACGCTCATAATCACGTTCATGAATAGTAGCTTGTTTAAAATTTCCCATCTCCACCGCTAACACCCCACGAATCTGATTCCATGTTTCTTCCTTTATATAAGGTGAAAAGCGTACCATCCACACATTATTACGTTTACCTAGTAATTTTAAATACCTTAAAATGAATTCTACAAAGCCAGAGTCTCCCCAATCAATTATAGGAGCATGGCGAAATTCAATAAGTTTACCACGCTTAGCGTTAATTATTGCGTACGGCAATATACCAACCAGTTGCTTGCTTGGTAGACGCCGTACAACAGAAACTTTATATTTTGCTCCCAGTCTTAATCTTTTAAATTCAGAATAAGCATACGACATTAAAAATGAGTAATCCTTAAGAGTACCAACGAATGCATCCCAGTCACTTTGTGAAGGTATCTCCTGACTCACACGGTACTTATCGGTTTGATAATCCATACACAATTATAAATCAACTACTACACACAATAACAGAATCCAAGACAACATATCTTTAATAAAGTATCTGCGTTTTGTATCACATATAAACTACGCTTAATAGCTATATGCTCTCTTAAAAGAAACACTTTAACATAATCTATCTTAGGAATTTATCGAAATAGCAGCAAAATATACCATATACAAGATCCAAGCACATGAGATATTTAAACCCCTAAAGCAACAAGCAATAAATACGAAACAACAAAACTTGTACCTCCTATCAACAATAAAGCGATAATATATCTGAATTTTAGTACATATTTACATTTTTCTTTAAGCAACTTAGCCCCTAGATAATTTAAACCAACCATTAAAATAGCGCCTACTAACCCATAACCGTACAAGATAATTGGCCCAATGTAACCAAGCCCAGCCAGCCACTGATCACTATGCAGTATTTTAAAGGGTAAATACATGTTGGCACCTATAACTACAAATATAATTAGCCCAAAGATAACACTTATAAGAAACATCAACAAACAATAAGATATACTTATAATCTCCCAAGCCCTTATACTGAATCTAGACCCCATTTTAAATTATACTGGTATATAATACAAAATGCTTCCAAAAGGTCCTTATGATCCTTTAAAAGAGGAGCCCAAAATATTAGAATGGTGGCTTAAAAGTAAATTTTTTAAACCTGAATACGACCCTAGGTCTAACAAATTACTAACATTAGAAGAACTTAAAAAAGATCAAACTCCAACATACTGTATCATTATTCCGCCGCCCAATGCCTATGGGAAACCACATATGGGTAATGTGTCAGCGTTTGCATATGAGGATCTGTTTTTACGTTACTATCGCCAAAAAGGATACCGGGTATATGGGCAACCTGGTAAAGATCACGCTGGTATTCAAGGAGAGATAGTAGTATTACGTGAGCATTTTGCGAAACTTGGCAAAAGTAAAAAAAATATGACACGCGAAGAATTCTATAAAGAAACTTACAGATACTTTCAAGAGCAGATCAAAAAGATTCAAGAAGCAGAAAAACGTATAGGACTTTCAGCCGACTATGATAGAGATACCTTTACCCTTGACCCAGATATCGTAAAAATCGTACTTGAGACCTTTGTAAAACTTTGGGAAGATGGTTTAGTTTATAAAGGAGTACGCATTGTAAACTGGTGCCCCCACTGTAAAACTGCTTTAGCAGATGTTGACACCGAGAAAAAAGAGAGAGAGGGTAGGTTTTATTATATTAAGTATCCCTTGTTAAAAGAAAATCAGCGGGTATGGTATCTAAACTTTAGAGATAAAAAGATATTAAATGCTTTAATCGCTGGTAAAAAAACAGTAGAAACACGGGCACTAAACCCAAAAGAACCTAACAGATATTTTGGTAATATAAAACCAGGCGATATAGTAATTGCAGTAGATAAAACCTTAAAAGGACATAACGCTACTTATCCTTTTGTTGTAAAAGATGTAAAAATATTCAAAAACCTAAAAAGCCTCTATAATTCCTCTATTAAACTAGAAAAAATCTTTCCAACAAATCCCCCAAGCACTTTAGAAGAGCTTAAAAAAAGATACGCCAAACTTTCTCCAAATTATCTTAAAAAAATCGAACAAAACGGAATCGTTGTAATTACCTTAGAAAAATACACTCCTCCCACGAATCTGCAGATTCTTCTTGCGACCAAAAACAAAGATAAAAAACGCCATATTCAGGGATATCTAACAAATTATGGTATAGATCTTATATTACCTGACAAACATCCTACCTCCATAGAGGAAAATGGTAAGACCTTTGAAGAAAATGCAAAGATTAAAGCGAAAGCATACTCAAAATTGTATCCTGATACACTCATAATCGCTACTGATGGAGGTCTTACTGTACCATACCTTAAAGATAAATGGAATCCCCTTTATACACGACGTTTTATAGGAGAAAACAAAACAGACAAAGAACGAGCCCAAAAGTTCTTAGAATTATTAAAAGACGCAAAAGGAGACAAGCGGATAGTAGATTGGAACGAAGCTGTAGCAATTGCCTACAACGGCAAAGTTATATCTAGCAAAACTTATACAAGAAAACGTGCGGGTATTGTATTAGAGGAAATCCCTAGTGACTTTAAAGAGACAGGAGGAAAATGGTAAGACCTTTGAAGAAAATGCAAAGATTAAAGCGAAAGCATACTCAAAATTGTATCCTGATACACTCATAATCGCTACTGATGGAGGTCTTACTG
>WFZN01000041.1 GCA_015489555.1 Candidatus Dojkabacteria bacterium
TATCAAACTTATAGATCGCTGATTCTTGGTTTGACTGCTTATTGGTTAGACGAGGCTGGTAAGCAAAGGAATACTGGTAATTCGGGTCGTTCTCGTATAAAAAGATACACTAATTATGAGGTATCGCAAACCGAGCTGTTTGTACGCTTAGTGAATAGTAGTTATACTGGATCGTTGGCAACAACAAGTAAAGAAGAGGAGGTACTTGGCTATTTTTTACAAAAGGCACAAGCTTTACCCTTGCAACCTGCAAGTAGTGGTAATTTATCCAGGGAAGAGGCTCAGAAAACCGGCGGGGTTGTGGCTGTAGACAAACCTAATTTCTCTTTACATATTGAGGCATTGTTTATGGTACTATTGTTTGATTCTTTAGTACAGTTTGACAATATCTTGCACATAACAACCCCAGTAATAGATGTGCAAAAAGGAGGGTACGATTTTGACTTATTTAGTAAGAAAATCGATATTAGATTTGCTCAGAGGAGAGGATCTATACAACTGATGAACGAAATTTATTTGGTTTACCTACCTTCACCTGCCAGGTTTACAGGACGAGATTTCCGGAATTGGCAAAGTAGTTTTACGGAATTTTGTCGTGGCATTTGTGAAGGTGCTAGAAGGCGGATACCTGAAGTTGTTTGATACTCCTGTGCAGGGGTATAGTGGGTATAGGCTTAAGTTAAATACAATCTACCGGCCGTTTGTCATAGAAGTGACACAGGCCGTATTGATATTTCGCGTCAGCTGTTTGACTAAGACACTACAAAACGCTATACTAAAACTATGTTTTATGCATATCCTAAAAAATTAGATATTGAAGGGCACGCGTTAGATATAAACATTTATTTAAACCCTGATTTTGCAGCACAAGCCGGGGTTAATAATGGAGATGTAGTTGTTATTCATACCAAAGATGGAGAGATTGCAGCAGTCGCTGAATATATGAGTAGTCTAGAGTTTGACCAAGTCGGGGTGCCCTCTAATATATGGGAGCGTTTTAGAATCTCTGAATTGGAGATGTTGGTTCTTGAGATACTGGGCCCTAGGGAAAGTGTTAAATACATACGTGAAAAATTTTTGGGAAAGAAGATAACTAAAAAACGTGCCTTAAAGATAATGGATGATATTGTAAAAAACAAATTAACTCCGGTAGAGATGACGTATTTTGCCTCCTTAGGGTTTTGTCCTGGGTTTTCTCAAGAAGAACTTTACAATCTAACCTGGGCAATGGTAGAAACCGGTGAGAAACTAGATTTTACTGATCTTGGCGACTTGGTTGTAGACAAACATTCTATAGGAGGACTGGCTCACAAAACTATTACACCAGTTTTGGTACCTATACTTGTAGAGATGGGTTTTTTGGTACCAAATACATTTTCTCGAGCAATAACAACCCCAGCAGGTACGGGAGACGTTGTAGAGGTGCTTATGCCTGTGTCTTTAACAGCTAGTCAGATTAAAGACACTGTTGCAGCTGTTGGAGGAGTCTTAGCGTGGGGGGGAGCAATAAATCTGGCTCCTGCTGATGATATCTTGATACAGGTGTCAAAACCTTTACATATTGAATCACATGATAAGTTTGTTGTAAGTATTATGGCCAAAAAGGTAGCTATGGGAATAAAGTATCTTTTAATAGACCTACCCTATGGTAAGTATGCCAAAATACGTAAAGAAGATCTGTCTAGGGTAGAGGGTATGTTTAAGTTTATAGCACAAAAATTTGGAATTAAATTGGCAACCTACCCGCGTGTATCGTTTGGGTTAGATGGTAGATCTGTAGGTCCAGCATTAGAAGCAAGAGATACTTTACGTATATTAGAAAGGCACCCACTAAGGCCTCTTCATGTAGAAAATATTGTTATTGATATGGCGGCTACCCTTGGGGTACTTACCGGAAAATACGAGAGTAAAACAGAAGCATTACATGACGCACGTAGAATACTAGAGACTAAACTTGCCCTTGAAAGATTTTGGAAGATGGCATACGCCCAAGGGGCTGGCAGTAGGATTACAAGTGATTATATAGAAACTGCAAGTTACAAAACCGACATAAAGTGGGGTGGTGATACAGGGATAGTTAAGTATTTTAACAATAGAGTAATTGTAAAAATAGCGAGGGCACTTGGAGCTCCTAACGATAAAAAGGCAGGTATGTATTTTAATTATTTTGTTGGTGATAAGATATCAAAAAACGATGTTTTAGTAACTTTGTTTGCGGAGTCAAAGGCTCGTTTGGAGATGGGAGCCAGGGTGGCAAAAGAGGTATTGGATAATTTAATCGAACTCGAGGATGAGTAAAGTCACTTTTTATGGGGCTGCTAGTGGAATTGTTACGGGCTCGTGTCATTTGCTTGATACAAATGATGTACGTATTCTAGTAGATTGCGGGTTATTTCAGGGTAGTAAGAAGGTAGTAAGATTAAATTGGCAAGGGTTTGGGTTTGATCCGTCTACTATAGATGCTGTTTTTTTAACCCATGCTCATCTTGACCATTGTGGTAGGTTACCTCTTTTGGTAAAACATGGTTTCAATGGTCCAATATTTGCAACTGATGCTACTCGTGATTTAACTAAAATAATACTTTACGATGCCTTTAAGTTGCACAAAGAGGCTGTTGAGGAGGGGAGATTGGGCCCAGGAGTTACCTCATTACAATATACTGAAGATGATATAAAAAAGGTATTAAGTTTGTTTAAGGTTGTAAAATATGGGGAATTTTATAACTTTAAAAACGGAGTACGGTTTCGCCTACGTGATGCTGGGCATATTTTAGGGTCAGCAAGCTATGAAATATGGATTAAAACAGAAGAAGGTAGAGAACGAAAGATTGTGTTTTCAGGTGACTTAGGACAGCCAGGGCAACGTATTATTAGAGATCCTGATTATATACGAGAAGCAGATTATGTAGTAGTAGAAAGTACGTATGGTGGGCGTTTGCATCCAGACAAAGCAACTACTGTTTTAGAGTTTCTAGAAATATTAAAGGATCTTAACAAAAATAGAGGGGTTGCAATTATACCCGTATTTGCCGTAGAGCGAGCACAAGAGATTTTGTATGAGTTAAATCTTTTGGTAGAGCGAGGCATTTTAGATAAAGAATTAAGTTTTTATTTAGATAGCCCTATGGCGTCAGAAGTTACCCGGGTATTTGAGAGATATTCTAAGTATTATGATGAAGACGCTTTGTTACTATTAGAAAAAGGTGATCAGCCTTTTAGATTTCCGGGTTTAAGGTTTGTAAAGAGTGTGCGTGAATCTAAAATGTTAAAAGATGCAAAAGACGCAGTTATAATGGCTGGAAGTGGCATGATAACAGGAGGCAGAATTGGGCACCATATAATAAATCATGCCTATAAGCCAACAGCACATATTGTGTTTGTTGGTTATCAAGTGCCAGGCTCAGTGGGCCGACTGATACTTGATGGGCGTAAGAAAGTTAAAATATACGGTAGGGTAGTACAGATTAATGCTAAGGTTCATTATTTGCAGGGGTTTTCTTCGCACGCAGATCAGTACGATTTAATGTATTGGTTACGTAACTTTGGTAGATCAGTAAGACAAATATTTCTAGTGCATGGAGAAAACGATCAAAGAGAGGCTCTAGCCCACAAAATTTATTTAGAGATGCAACATAATGCATACATGCCACTTTTGGGAGAAACCGTGTATCTTAGGTAGGGGCAAATATGATATACTCTACAAAGTAGTTGGGGAAAATATTTCCCCTTAAACTAAATGGTTAAAGAGTGGATAAACTGTCATTATCCTTAATTAGGCACACGCGGGGGGGAAAAAGTAAACCGTTACCAAAAAGAGACTCTGTAGGTGTATTAAGGTTTCTTGGTGATCTTTGGGGGGCTGTTCTTTATGTCTTTTTAACTATTATAAGTGCGCCGTTGGTGCTTTTTGACCGTTTGTTAGGGCTTTTAAACACGGTAAAACAATATGTTTGGTGGACGTTGCTTAGAGCTAATATTAGGGGTCGTATATTGGTTATTTTGGCGGTGTTTGTAATAGGAGTAGGCTATATTGTAGGTTATGATGCAGTACTTTATTTTGTTGAAAAAACTCAATTACTTGATAATTTAAGGGTTAAAAGTATACAAGCTTCTTCAATATCACGTAACCCTGTACTTAGTTTAAGAGATGAAATAATTTTGGTAGACGTAGAGGATGAGGGTGTTTTTTCCCACTATACTTATTATGTGGTACAAAAGGGGGATACCCCGTCAAGTATAGCTGCTAAGTTTGGTATAAAGGTTGATACTCTATTGTGGGCAAATCGCCTATCTCGGTATTCGCGTATAAGGGTAGGGCAGCGTTTAAAGGTACCCCTTGAAGATGGGGTGCTACATGTGGTTAAAAAGGGAGAAACAGTTGAGAAAATTGCTAAACGATACAATTCTACGGTTGCTGATATTTTAGAAGCAAATTGGTTAGATTCTCCTCAAGATCTTAAAGCCGGTATGGAGATTTTTGTTCCAACAGATACGGCTCCTACCGAAGAATTACAAAAACTTGCTCGTTCTTTGCAAAAAACAAAAAAGCCCACTGTTTCTTATGGTAATAGCAGAAGCTCGCCGGTTAAAACAAAGTGTGGCGGATACATACCGTTTCTAACGGTATGGCCTGTTGAAGGCCCTAGTAGATTTTCTAGAACCATAGTTGGTACTCATGTAGCGTGGGATATAGTACCAACGCGTGGTAATAGTAGAAATCCATATATATTAGCGGCCGGAGACGGTAGGGTAGTATACGCCGGAGTTTACAAGTGTGGATACCGACGAACCCCGCGCTGTAAATATGCCTGGATGGTTATTATTGATCACGGTAATGGATACAGTACATTATACGCACATATGCAAGCAAATTCTATAATGGTCAAAAAAGGGCAGTATGTAAAAGCTGGGCAAAGGCTTGGTAGAATGGGAGACACTGGTTGGGCTACTGGGATACATTTACATTTTGAAGTTAATAGAGGCATTTTTAACCAAGGAGCTCGTACGCGGTTGAATCCGGCATGTTTCTTTAAGTAAGAATACGGTTTTAGGTATTATTGTGGTATTTAGAAACTATATGACTAATTTAGTAGTTAATACCTAAGCAGTACAGTTTGAAGTCTTACGTTATTAGGATAGTGGCAGATATCGTTTAAGTTGGTAGAGTAACTCTTGGTTAATACCAGCAATTATATCTTTGTTCTCATCATGGGTATATGTCCATGGTGTAAAGTATTGATCAAATACTGTACCTCCAGCTTCTTTGATTAGTAGGGCTGCAGCGGCATAGTCGTAAGTGTTCCCCTCTGCAATAAACATTGTGTGTATAAGGCCTTCGGCTATGTAGGCAAGTTCAAGTTGAGCTGAACCTAACTGTCTAGCTATAAATCCATTTTCAAACGCAGTTTGGTAATACTTGGCAGCGCGAATCTTTGCCTGTTTGGATGATCCATGACAGAAGGTATTTAGGGCTTTTGTAATTTCTTTGGGAGGCGTAATTTTTGAAAGATTCAGTTTATGTTTATTTACAAATGCTCCTTTGTTTTTTATGGCAAGGTATAGTTTGTCAAGCATTGGAGCATATATTATTCCTATTAGGACCTCTTTGTTTTGATTATCGACAAGGGCAATTGCTGTATTCCAAAAGGGGTTTCCCATTACAAAGTTTGTCGTGCCATCAAGAGGATCTATTATCCAGTGAATTCCCCCTATTTCGTTATTGGGAGATTCTTCAGAATATATATCAAAATACGGAAAACGTTTTTTAAGTTGCTTTACTAGGTAGTTATTAGCGAGTTTATCGGCGTAGGTTACTAGTTCCCCTTTGCTTTTAAACTGTCTGTGTAATTTTTGTGAGTTAGTGTGTCTTATGTGGTTTATAAAAAGTTGTTTTAATTCAATTCCGACATCAAATATTATGGCTTTAACGTAATTTGCTGTATCAAATAGGCTTGTGTCTGTCATTATCTGTGCGTGGTTTTATTAGGTAATGTCACTCCGCCATCTGTAAGTATGTACATTATTATAAGTATTATAGCTTGCATTATGTTATATGTAATAAAATAGACTGATATTACTGCGGGAAAAAGTCGCATAAATATTACTGTAATCACGCTTGCTGCATATATTTGCAGTTGTTGAGTATGATATGTGAGTTTTGCAAACATTTCTATTTCTTTTTCTTCTAAGGCCGGGAAATTTTTAAATGTTTTTTTTATCTCTTCAAGGCCTTTTTCTCGAGGAAGATACGTAAAAAATTTTTGATTTAAATAGGTTGTTGTCACTGATGTAATAAACATGACAGCCAATAAAAATAGCGGGGGTTTCTGGGTGAGGTTTATGCCAAGTAGTGTTAGTGAAACATCTGTTAGGTCAAACGTGTTAACATGAGATAACACAAATGGATAAGCGTATTTTAGTAGGTGGTTTATACCGTTCTCGGATATCCCTTTAACAAGAGAAAACGCGGCAATTAGAAATGGAATGCTTAACAAAATGGGTAACCACATATTTTTAGTCTTTATGTTGTATTTAGCGTAAAGCTCTTGCCTTTTCTTGGTAAGTATGTGTGGTTTTTTAGCGTACTTTTTTTTGTATTTTTCAAGTAGCGGGTGTATCTGTGCAATCTTTTGTAAAGTTTTGTACCTGCTCCATATTGTTACTGCAAGCATTAATTGTATTAGACTTGATGCTATTACTACTCCCCACCCTATACTTTTGGTAAGAAAAGAAGAAATAAGAATTATATTTGCAATGGGCTGTACAAAAA
>WFZN01000042.1 GCA_015489555.1 Candidatus Dojkabacteria bacterium
ACTTAGCATATCAGGTATTATATTATAATCTTGAATATGGATCTTTATGAGGTTTACAAACAGTTTCCTGTATTGCAAAAAACCATAGGTTGTAACAAATTAATTTATTTAGATAATGCCGCTACTACCCAAAAGCCTTTGTCTGTAATAAACGCTTTGGCAGATTATTACAAAAAAAGCAATGCTAATGTATATAGATCGGGGCATTTTTTGGCGCGAAAAGCCCAAAAAGAATTTGATAAAGCTAGGCGCCTATTCTTAGAGTTTGTAAATGGTACTAATGTTGGGCAAGTTGTTTTTACTAAAAATGCTACGGAAGCTATTAACGCGGTAATTATGGGTATAGTATATAAGAAACTTTTTAGAGGGGAAGATTTGGCAGATAAAGTTGTAGTAACCACGTATGCAGAGCATAATTCAAATCTTTTGCCATACCTTAGGTTGCAAAAGTTAGGAGTAAAGATAAAAATTGTGGGTTTACAGCAGGATGGTGCTATTGACTACAAAGAACTAGAGGAGTTCATAGCCGAATGCCGTAAGGAGATACTGTTAGTTGGGGTTAATCATGTTTCAAATGTGACAGGCAATATAACGGATATAGAGCGTATAGCTGAGTTGATGCGTAAAAGCCATGTTGTGTGGTTGCTAGATGCAGCCCAAAGTATTGCGCATCTACCAATAGATGTAAAAAAGCTAGGCCTTGATTATTTAGTGTTTTCAGGGCATAAAATGTATGCTCCGATGGGTATTGGCGGGGTGTACATTAAAGCAGATAGATTAGAAGATTTGGATAGTTACATTATAGGAGGTGGTACAGTTGATAGAGTTACTGATTCTAAAATGGTTTATAAGTCTGGTTCGGAATTCTTAATAGGAGGTACGCCCAATGTCGGAGGTGCAGTAGGTTTGGCTGAGGCAATTAGTTTTATAAATAATATTGGACGTGCTTTTTTACAAAACCATTTTAAAGACCTAATTGAGCGTTCCTTAGATCATGTAGAGAAATTAATTAGTAAATGGAAAGGCACCTTGCATTATATTGGAGCCCAAGATAGCAAACGTAAATCTGGTGTGTTTTCTTTTTATATTAGGGGTTTTACAGAGCTTGACCCTGTTAGATATTTTGATGAAGAAGGTATTGCTGTGCGAGGAGGAAAACACTGTGCACATTTGTTACACCAATACTTAAAGATTCCATATACCTTAAGGGCAAGTTACGCTGTTTATAATACTCCAAGTGATATTGACACCTTCTTTGAGGTATTAGATGCTTATTTAAGTGTAATTAAAGATTAGTATGAAACTAATTGAAACTATTGTTTATGTAAAGCTTTTATTACGTATGCTTATTGCTGCGCTTCTGGTTATGATTATCGGATATCAGGTTTATAACTTGTTAAAACCAGTGCCTCCTTTGTCTGTTGTTTTTAATCCTGACTATAGGTGTGGAACCTTACCGAAGTTAGAGTTACCAGGCCCTAGGTATCCTAATGTGAGTTATGGGGATGCATCTGTTGAAATAGTTACCAAATCAGATGTTACTGTGTATATGCCTCCGATTGCATATGTATATGAAGTAAGGTATCGTGAGGAAACTTTTCAGTTAAGAGATAGGATTTTTGCTATCGCAAGGACTTTAGGGTTTGACGAAGATCGATATACAAACCCTAAGCCTTCTTTATTAAAATGGGAAGATAAAAGTAGAACATTGTTAGCAGATTTAAAAACAGGTAGTTTTTTGTTCTCCCTTAAGCGCAAGCCTTTACTGGTTCTTTCTAAAGGAAATATTAGTTTTAAGGAAGATGCAGTAGATATTGCTAAAAGAGTTGTAAATAGCCTTAGATTATTACAAGGATACGAAGGGTGGGATACATTAGTTTCTTATTGGGTTTATGATTTAGACGGGTTTAAAGAGGTAGACGCTTTAAGTGATGCTTCTATGGTTAAAGTGGATTTCTTAGGTAAAAAGCCACTTTTAATTTTTGATATAAGGTATTTTGACCCAAGGTTTCGCAAAAAAATGGATTTACGTAAGGCTGATTTTGTTGGTTTTATGACTGCGCGTGATAAGTTAGATTCCAAGTATACGCGGCAATTTTTTGTTAAAACAGTTGGAGAGGCTGCCAATATTGGTAATCCTCAGGTTTTTGTTCATGCTCTAAAGGGGAAAACGTATACAGATCAAGTTGTTAAAGTAGAATATTATAACTGGGATATAGAGAATATACCTTGTGGTACGTATCCTTTGATATCGTCTACTCAGGCATATGATGCTATTAGAAACTCTACTGCCTATCTGGCATATATAGGTAGATTTGGAGGTAATGAGCTTGAGGCTGATTCCACGTTAAAAATAGCTAAAATTACCATAAATTCAATTGAGTTAGCCTACTACATATCTAAAAAATGGACAGGGTACTTGTTACCTATTTATGTGGTGAAGGGATTTGGATATGATGAACAAGGTAGCCGTTATAACTTGATATTTTATGTGCCGGCTTTGAGTAAATATGGAATGTAATTGTAAGAAAGACCAACGCGCTTGGGCCAGACAAAAACTGTTTGTTTTTAGATTTATGCATTGATTAAATCTGTGTTAAAATATAGCAAGTATACGCTAAAAGACGCCTTACCATCCTCCTTGCCCCGGCAAGGTTTGGGGTGGTAGGTAAGGCTTAAGATAAAAGGAGGTATTATTATGACAAAATCTAAAAAAGACATAACCAAATATCTACCTAAACCAGATGAGCTTTTAAAAGCAGGAGCTCAATTTGGTCACTCTACTCAAAGGTGGCATCCTGGATTTAAGCCCTTTATTTATAAACGTAGGGCTAACATTTACATCATAAATGTTGAGAAGACACTTAAGTATATGAAGAAAGCGTTTGAATACTTAATAGATAGGCTTATAGAGAATCCAGATATCCATATATTGCTTGTTGGAACCAAAAAACAGGCTCAAGACTATGTAGAGAAACTAGGAAAGCAATATGGATTATTCTATATAAATAAAAAGTGGCCAGGGGGGTTACTTACAAATTTTGAAAAGGTGCACGAATCTGTTGAAAAACTTTTAAGACTAAAGGAACAATATATACGCCAACGCTACCAGCTGATTAAAAAGGAACTTTTAGATCTAAAGCACGAAATTGAAAAACTAGAACGAAAATTTGGTGGCTTAACTTTTATGAATAGAGTTGTTGACCTTGTTATTGTTGTTGATACCAAACGTGAAGAGGTAGCACTAAGCGAGGCAAGGCACAAGGGGGTGCCTATTATCGGTGTAGTCGACTCTAATGCTGATCCAAGGGTTGTAGATTTCCCTATACCTATGAATGATGATGCTAGACGGGCTTTGGACATTTTCTTTAATTCGTTAGAGAAGATTCTGGCAGATTATAGGGGCGACAGGTTGATTAAGATGCGTCAAAACTTTGACAAGTATCTTAAGGAGCTTGAGGAGAAAATTAATAAGGAATTTGGAATAAGTACCCAACCCACAAAAGAACAAGATAAAGTACAAAAAGAGCAGGCTAAGGTGGTGCGTGTTATGGCTTTTACTCCGTTATCAGAACTTGGGCTCTCCGCTGGATTAATTGAACGCCTTGAAGGAGCCGGTATCTCTACAGTTGAAGAGCTAAAGCGACGCACTTTAGAAGAAATTCAAATGATTCGCGGCATAGGTAAAAAGGCCGCTTGGCAGATAATATCAAAATTAAAAGAATATGAAAGCAGACACTAAGCTTTTAATAAAACTTAGAAAAGAAACACAGGCACCTATATATTTGTGTAAGGAAGCATTAGAAAAAAATTCTAACAACTATGAAAAAGCTTTAGAGTACATACAAACGAAATTGTTAGAACGAGCAGATAAATATCAGCTTAAAGAAACTAAAAATGGTGTTATTGAAGTATATAGTCACGGACAGGCTAAGAATGTTGGTGTAATGGTTGAGGTGTTGTGTCAAACAGATTTTGTAGCCCGTAATGAAGAGTTTCGTAAATTTGCTCATGAGATTGCTTTACAGATTGCAGCAATGCGCCCTAAGTATGTATCTATAGAAGATATTCCTGAAAAAGAGATAAATAAACTTAAGAGTATGTATGAGGAAGAACTTAAAGACAGTGGTAAACCAAAAGAGATTATTACTAAAATAATTGAGGGTAAACTGCGCAAATGGTACGAGAGTGCTGTTTTGTTAGAGCAAGAGTATTTTAGAGAGGAAGGTAAGAAAATAAAGGATTTGTTAAAGGAACAGATCGCAAAATTAGGAGAAAATATTAAAATTGCTCGTTTTGTAAGATGGGAGTTGTAGAAGAACTCTTTAAAAAACTAGGAAAAGAATATGAAGAATTGCTATCTCGTTACAAAGACGAAATAGCCACACTGCGAGTAGGAGCTGTTGATCTTGAGAAGGTAAAAAATATAGAAGTGGACGCATATGGTACAAACATGCCAGTGTATCAAGTGGCTACTGTAATGTCTCAGTCTGCTTTAACTATTGTAATTACTCCTTGGGATAAAAAATTGCTTGATAAGATTGCGGAAGCAGTAACCTCAGCGCTAAAAGACGTGACTCCTACCATAAAGGGTGATGCAGTCTATTTAAACTTTCCGCCATTAACAGAGGAAAAACGTAAGGAATATTTAAAGCTGATTTCAAAGCTGGGTGAACATTTTAGACAACAACTCCGTGATATTAGAAACAGATATAAGCGACAGATAGAAGAAGCTAACAAGTCGGGTGAGATTCCTGACAGCATGATCCATAAGGTTTTAGAGAAACTAGATAGTTTAACTAGACAGTTCCGTGAAGAAATCGACAAGATATACGGCAATAAAGAAAAACAGATTCTAAACGGTTAATGTTGTTATTATGATAGGTTTCTTAGTATTTTTAATTATAATCAATTTGTTAATTATTGTTCACGAGTTTGGGCATTTTATCGCTGCTCGCAAATTGGGGGTTAGGGTGTATGAATTTGCTATAGGTTTTGGCCCGCGTTTATTTAGTCTACGAAAGGGGTTAGTTACATATAGTATACGGTTGTTTCCTTTTGGAGGATTTGTACATATAGAGGAGGAAGGAGAAGACGGAATTTTTAAAGCCAGTCTCTTAAGACAGGTGGTTATTGTCCTTGCTGGTGTTGTTTTAAATTTAATATTAGCGTATGTTGTTTTGCTAGGTTATTTAAACGCTTCGAAGTATTCCATAAAGAGTGTTTTTGGAATCACACCATATTTTGCTCAAGTTGTTAAGACCAAAGAGTATGTGATACTTAACAAAACGCTTATACCTGAGCACGAACTAGCAGAGTATACCTTACAAACGGGTAAATTATATGCGATTGTGGAGGTTAGTGGGACATCGGTAAAAACAGTACAACAGTTACGCGATGTATTAGAGACTGCGCGAAAACAGGGATTAAATAAGGTTAGGATAGTACTTGTTAGCCTTGAAGATAATAAGTCAATAACAAAAGAAGTCAGTTTAAATAATGAGGGAAAGTTGGGCATAGAAGTATTTGAATATGCAGAAACTCATTGGAGATATAATGCCGGAGGTGTTGTCAAGAAGCTGACAGCCCCAATAAGATATATGTTTGATTTCTCGCTTGCAACTTTTAAATTAACTGTAGCGATGTTAGATAACAGCCCAAAGGAGTTAGTAAATGAGGGCATAGGTGGACCTGTAGCGCTTTATGCTGTGGTTGACAGTATGTTAAAAAATAATACTAATTTTGTGGAATATTTAAGCCTATTGGGTCTCTTAAGCCTTAATTTAGCGTTTTTAAATCTACTGCCTTTCCCTCCTCTTGATGGTTGGCAGCTTGTGCGTATATTTGTATATAGGTTTGTACCAGCAAAGCGTGTTCGAGCTTTGGTAAAGATTCTTACTGTGGGGGGAGTTGTAGTTATAATACTATTA